>JAUSKS010000323.1 GCA_030646595.1 Gallionellaceae bacterium
ACCGGCTGGCTTTATGATGCCACCAAAAAAGACCATAAAGGCACCAAATTTGATAGCTCAGTGGATCGTGGCGCGGTGTTTACTTTTCCGCTGGGTGCTGGACGTGTGATTAAAGGCTGGGATGAGGGCGTGGCTGGCATGAAGATTGGCGGCAAACGCACTTTGATTATTCCCGCTGAAATGGGCTATGGCGCACGCGGCGCAGGCGGTGCCATTCCGCCTAATGCGGCCCTTATTTTTGATGTAGAGCTGTTTGGCGTTCATTAATCAATCCGGCATTTCCCCCTCCCCAACATTAACAGCTTGAAAATTAAGGTTGTGGAGGGGCTTGGTATTTTGGTAGAATCGCGGCCTTAAATTTTTTGAAGGGTAGTTTGTTTATGACGACTGTGCGTGTTAAGGAAAATGAACCGTTTGAAGTGGCCATGCGCCGTTTCAAGCGTTCGGTAGAAAAAACGGGTTTGCTCACTGAATTGCGCGCCCGCGAGTTTTATGAAAAGCCTACTGCAGAACGCAAGCGCAAGCTGGCTGCTGCCGTGAAGCGCCATTACAAGCGCCTGCGTAGCCAGGTTCTACCTCCCAAGCTATACTGATTTTCCTGTATCCGCCCGTCTCGATACCTACCCTGGATATATACCTGGGCTTTTTCCGATGACGCTCAAACAGCAAATCACCGAAGACATGAAGAACGCGATGCGCGCCAAGGACACGGCGCGTCTGGGCGCTATCCGTTTGCTGCTGGCCGCGATGAAGCAGCGCGAAGTAGATGAACGCATTGAGCTTGCTGATAGCGATATCGTTACCATCATAGATAAAATGATCAAGCAGCGGCGCGATTCCATTGCCCAGTTTGAAGCGGCCAAGCGCCAGGAATTGGCCGACATTGAAAAATTTGAAATCAGTGTATTGCAAGCCTATATGCCGCAGCCCATGACTGAGGCCGAGGTGACCATTGCCGTAGCGGCAGTGATTGCCACCAGCGGGGCGAAATCCCCGCAGGAAATGGGCAAGGTGATTGCCTTGCTCAAGCCGCAATTGGCCGGGCGGGCGGATATGGGTAAAGTTTCCGCGCTGGTTAAAGCGCAGTTATCTTAAAAGTTTTTCAAAGGGACAGCTTGGATTAGCAAGCTGTTTCCTACGGTGCCTTCATATTTATAGCGGGATGCGGCCAGGATGATTCCAAAAAGCTTCATTCAGGATTTGCTTAACCGCCTCGATATTGTGGACGTAATCGAGCGTTACGTTCCGCTAAAAAAAGCCGGTGCCAATTTTGTCGCCTGCTGTCCCTTCCATAACGAAAAATCTCCTTCCTTTACCGTCAGCCATAGCAAGCAGTTCTATCATTGCTTTGGTTGTGGTGCGCATGGCACGGCCATTGGTTTTGTCATGGAGCATGTCGGGCTGGGTTTTGTCGAGGCAGTGGAAGAGCTGGCGCGTAGCGCAGGCATGGTTGTGCCGCGCGAGCTGCCTGCGCCGGGGCAGGAGCCGCATAAAGTGGCACCCGATTTGTATGATCTGATGCAATCTGCCACCCGTTATTACCGCGAGCAGCTCAAGCAATCACCGCGCGCTATCGATTATCTCAAGCGGCGCGGTTTGAGTGGCGAGATCGCTTCCCGCTTCGGCATCGGCTATGCGCCGGAAGGTTGGCAGAATCTGGGCAGCCTGGTGGCCAGCTACCAGGACAATAGCCTGCTGGAAACGGGGCTGGTGATTGAGAATGATGACGGCAAGCGCTATGACCGCTTCCGTGATCGCATCATGTTCCCCATTGTAAATAGTCGCGGACAGGTGATTGGTTTTGGTGGACGCATACTGGACAGTGGCGAACCGAAGTATCTTAACTCACCAGAAACCGTGCTGTTCGCCAAAGGGCGCGAGCTATATGGTTTGTTTCAGGCGCAAAAAGCCATACGTGCCAGCAGCCAGGTGGTGGTGGTAGAAGGTTATATGGATGTGGTGGCGCTGGCTCAGCATGGTGTGGAATATGCAGTCGCTACTTTGGGCACGGCCACGACGCCCTATCACATTCAAAAACTGCTGCGCCTGAGCGATAAAGTAGTGTTCTGTTTTGATGGTGATGCGGCTGGGCAGAAGGCTGCGTGGCGGGCGTTGGAGAATGCTTTGCCGCAACTAGTGGATGGCAAGCACATCGGATTTTTATTTCTGCCGCCACAACATGACCCGGATAGTTTTGTGCGTGAACAAGGCACGGCAGCTTTCGAACAAGGCTTGCATGAAGCCTTGCCTTTGTCCGCTTATATGCTGCGCGACTTATCTGCGCCCGTTGATTTGCGTACGCAAGAAGGGCGTACTGCCTTGTTGCAACGTGCCCAGCCTTTGCTGACGGCCATTGCGGCACCGGCTACGGCGCTGTTGCTGCGCAAGGAAATTGCTGCGCTGGCGGGCATTACCCAGACGGAACTGGAAGCCTTGTATGCCATCAAACCGGTCGGTTCGCCGCCACGCCGCCCGCTGCAAAAGGCAGCCCGTCCGGTGGCCTCCAATTTACGCGTCTTGCTGCGTTGTCTATTGTTTCAGCCTGATCTGGTCAGTGAGTTACCGCCTGATTGGGAAAGTACAGGTCCGGAAGGTGCGGCTATCGCTGCATTGGTGGGGTGGTTACGGGCTTATGAGGGCGCGGTAACGACTGCGGCCATGATCCAGAATTTTCAGGGTAGTGCGCATGAGGCCTTGCTGGCGGCAGAGCAAGCTGAAATTATGCAATGGGGGGAAACCTTCGATGTGGCCGCAGAATTTCACGGTGTAATGGCCAAGCTGCGCGAGGAACAGCGCAAACAGCAGCTACAATTGTTGAATGCCAAAATGAAAGACATGGATCAAGGATTGAAAGGATTGAGCGAACAAGAGCAGGCGCTCTATGTGCAATTGGCAACAGAGCGGGGAAGTGGCTGAAAGACTTTAAGAAATCGGGTATAATCTTTCCCTTTTTCGCCGGGCGTGAGAGTTTTTGATAGGCGCGCTCGGGGTAATATAATTTTTATTTAACTGTTATTTAACTGGGAATCCAACGAGATGGCGACTCAGCAAGAGAAGAAAAAACCGCTTACAGCGAAACAGGCAGCGACCCTGGCCAAGCAAGTGGCGCTGGCCAAGCAGCTGGCTAACCCGGTAGAGCATCAACAGGATATTGATGCCCGCCGCACACGCCTGAAAACCCTGATTGTGCTGGGTAAGGAGCGCGGCTACCTGACGTATGCAGAAATCAACGACCATCTGCCAGAAATGCTGGAGGTCGAACAGATTGAAGGCATCGTCAGTATGATTAATGACATGGGCATCACCGTGTGCGATGAAGCACCGGATGCAGAATCCATGATCATGTCCGATGTTGCCCCTGTGGTGACGGATGAAGTGGCGGTGGAAGAGGCGGAAGCTGCGCTTTCGACGGTCGATTCGGAATTTGGTCGCACCACTGATCCGGTGCGCATGTATATGCGCGAGATGGGTACCGTAGGCTTGCTCACGCGCGAAGACGAAATTGTTATCGCCAAGCGTATTGAGGAAGGCCTCAAGCACATGATTCAGGCGATTTCTGCCTGCCCGACTACCATTGCCGAAATTCTGTCGCTGATCGAAAAAGTGGCGCGTGAAGAATTGCGCATAGATGAAGTGATTGACGGTTTCATTGATACCGAAGATGAAGCTATCATGGCGCAGGAATCCAGCGAAGAAATGGCGTCGGAGGAGGATGACGAGGAAGAGGATGAAGAAGACACCGAAGCCCTGGCTGCGGCCAATCTGGCACAGCTCAAGGCAGATGCGCTGGTGCGCTTCGCTGTCATTCACGACTTGTTCATCAAGATCGGCAAGGCCTATGAAAAATATGGCTACCGCAGCAAGCAATATGACAAGCTGCAGGAGCAGATTTCCAACGAGCTGACGCAATTTCGTTTTACTGCCAAGCAGGTGGACGCTTTGTGCGACACCATGCGTCATTTGGTGGAAGAAGTGCGCAGCCATGAGCGCAACATTCAAGACCTGTGCGTCACCAAGGCTCACATGCCGCGCGCGCATTTCATCAAAACTTTCCTCGGCAATGAAGACAGACTGGATTGGGCGGCGCGTGAAATAGCTGCGAAAAAACCCTATAGCGAAACGCTGGCGCGCTATCAAGCCGCCATTATAGAGCAGCAGAAAATGCTGCTGGAGCTGCAACAGCGCGTAGGGATTCCGATCAAGGACCTGAAGGAAATCAACAAACAGATGACCAACGGCGAAGCCAAGGCACGTCGCGCCAAGCGCGATATGATCGAAGCCAACCTGCGTCTGGTTATTTCCATCGCTAAAAAATATACCAACCGTGGTTTGCAATTTCTCGACCTGATACAGGAAGGAAATATCGGCTTGATGAAGGCCGTGGATAAATTTGAATACCGTCGTGGTTACAAATTTTCCACCTATGCTACGTGGTGGATACGTCAGGCCATCACCCGCTCTATTGCGGATCAGGCGCGCACCATCCGCATCCCGGTGCACATGATAGAAACCATCAACAAGATGAACCGCATCTCGCGCCAGATATTGCAGGAGACTGGCCTGGAGGCAGATGCAGCGACGCTGGCGATCAAGATGGAAATGCCGGAAGACAAAATCCGCAAAATCCTGAAAATTGCCAAGGAACCCATCTCCATGGAAACCCCGGTGGGTGACGATGATGATTCACACCTCGGCGATTTCATCGAAGACAACAATACCCTGGCACCGATCGAAGCGGCGGTGTACGACAGCCTGCGTAACGTCACCAAAGACATACTGGATTCCCTGACCGCGCGTGAGGCCAAAGTATTGCGCATGCTTTTCGGCATCGAGATGAATACTGACCATACGCTGGAAGAGGTTGGTAAACAATTTGATGTCACGCGCGAGCGCATACGCCAGATTGAGGCGAAAGCCTTGCGTAAACTGCGCCACCCCTCGCGCTCGGAAAAACTGAAGAGCTTCCTCGACGGCGATGAGTAAGTGTTATCGGGTCGTTAGCTCAGTTGGTTAGAGCAGAGGACTCATAATCCTTTGGTCGCTGGTTCGAGTCCAGCACGACCCACCAATAAAGACGCGGCTTCCAGTGATATTCACCGGGAGCCGTTTTCTTTAGTGGGGCACTGGCGGGGCATTCACAGAAAACTATCCGCTTGATCGCCACTCGATAACGCCACGTCTGATAGCTATTTTCGCCCCAAGATGCCCCGCTACTGTCCCATATTAATAATTAAATAGTTAAATTGATTTATATTCATTGTATTAAAAATAATATTCACAAGATTATTAATCTTATGTTGCTATATTTTCTGTCCTGCTTTAGAGTGTGCGCAAGTATTCCAATTCATTCTAAAGGCGGGCTGACATGGCAAGCATTGAGAAAAGAAAGAACGAAGACGGGACAACAGGCTACCGGGCGAAAATCCGCCTCAAAGGACACGCACCGGAAAGCGCAACCTTTGCCCGGCTGACCGATGCGCGGGAGTGGGTACAAAAGACGGAAGCCGATATAAAGGCAGGCCGTCATTTTGGTGCGAGTAAGCGGCACACCTTGAACGAGCTGATAGACGCATACGAAAAAAGCGCGAAGCATAGAGAATTGAAATCAGCCAAAGAAATGCGGGCGCGTCTCGCTTGGTGGCGTAAGTATCATGGCGAAAAGCTGTTACAGGAAATTACCCCCGCAGTAGTGGCACAAGGCCGCGATGCACTGGCCGATGAATTTTTGACCGTGCGCAGACGTGCCGACAACGGCAAGGTGTCGCTCGTGCCTCTTGAGAAAAAGCGCAGCGGCGCAACGACTAACCGCTTCCTTGCTGCATTGTCCAGCGTGTGCGCTTATGGTGTTAAAGAATTGGGATGGCTTGAAAGGAATCCCCTGGAGCGCGTAAGCAAGCCGACAGAAAATAAAGGCCGTGTGCGCTTCCTTGATGAAATTGAATTGCCCCGCTTCCTTGACGCTTGCCGTAAGAACAACGATCTTTATTTAGCTGTGCTGCTATCGCTTACTACGGGCGGCAGACAGGCGGAAATTATGAGTTTACGCTGGGGACAGATAGACCTTAAATCAGGCCGTGCAACGCTCTATGCTGGCACAACCAAGAATGATGATGCGCGAGTGCTGCCACTGGTGGGCGAAGCCTACACGCTGCTACAGGCACGAGCCAAGGTGCGTAGCTTGACTGATGACCGGATATTTGCCCCGACCGACCGCGCCAAGAAAGCAGATTTTCTCAACCTGCGCACACCCTTCGTAACCGCACTGAATGAAGCTGGGATTACAAATTTTCACTGGCATGATTTACGCCACACCTGCGCGAGTTATCTGGCGATGAGTGGCGTTAGCGGGCTGGAAATATCCAAGATACTAGGGCACCGCACTATGGCGATGGTAAGCCGCTATGCCCACCTTGCGCCCGCCCGCGTGTCGGACATAGGCAATGCACTGGCGCAGAAAATGGGGGTAGCGTGATAGCGCGAGCAGGTTTGCGGGAGGGAGTAAGCGCAGCAACAGACCCGTCTTTATCTGTTCCCTGATAAGGCGATTGATCATGAGCAAAAAATACAACCCGGCAGACTTCAGCGAACAGTTTAAGCAAGGTGTCAATCTTGTAGCACTAGCGATGGATAAACTCGCCGACTTTCCGTTAGGTGATTTTTCACCACTATCCGTCTCGCTCGATGGTTATTGGGACGAGCCTTTTTCTGAATTGCCAATAAAGTTGCAGGCCGAAGTTAGTAAGGCATTTGATGACGATGACCCACAATTTCGCAAACCAACTGCTAGAAATGGATTCTTTGACTTAGCAGACCCCGAAGCACAACGCGCCCTCCAAGATGTTTGTAGAGGGATGGGATGGGACTTGCAATCACCCGAACAACGCCGCAGGCAAATATCTGAATGGGACTCGCGACATTACCCCGAAACCAGTGCCGAGGGGTTTATCTGGATGGCTGAACAGAAAATTAAACAGCGCGAGCTACGGGGTGAAATTGAAAAATGGGAAGGGATGAATACTCAAGGCACTCCAAGCGAAGAAAAAATAAAAAAAGAAATGCTGGACAAGCTTCGTGCTGAGTTGTCGAAGATAGAACAGCAACTTAAATTATCACACACTGCCGACGCGATGGAAGCCCGCGCTGAGATGGGAGTACCCGCTGGGCAAGCAGCCACTGATGCTATGAAGAACACGACCAGCAAAGCCAATGAACAGCCGCCGGGCAAGATGCCAAGAACGGCTATAGGCAAGCTGGCTATCAAAGCCGCATGGCAAATTGAGCGTGAAACTAAACGACCCGCAATAGTTAATTTCGTCATAACTAGGTTGCAGGAATGGGTAGAGCATGAAGACGAACTACTCGAAAAAATTAAGGGTGGTGTTCGCTGGCAAACCAAAGGCTGCAAGGCGAATAATTTTGATATTGAAGCCTGTGCCAAAGCACTGGAAAGATGGCATAAGAGCCGACACTAAGACACTAGCAAGACATTAGGACACTAGGAAAAAAAACGAAAGAACACGTAGAAAATTCGCGCCGAAACCCTGCACATGCAGGCATAGGGGCGAATACCATGAGTGAATCACAAACCGTATCAAACACACTTCCCAATCTGGCAACAGTAAAAAATATTCCGAGTTGTTTCCCGCTACTTGGATTGACCACCGCTGCAATTCACGGGCATATCTTCAAAGCACAAGACCGATTCGATTCCAAAGGGCGCAAGATTGCAGGCAATGGACTAGCTGCGTCTGGCGCAATTATTCGCCGTGGTCGAAAAGTCCTAATTGATGTTGACCGCTATGGTGCGTGGCTTGCTGGAAGCACGGCGGGGGTCTGAATCATGGACACCACAAACCACAAAGCCGCCCCGTGCAAGGGGACAGCTTCAAAAACACCACGCGCTTACTCTACCAAAAACCAATGGAATTACAAGAGCGGTTTTGATCGTGCGAGATTGCCACACCCTTCAGATTATTTCACACAGCAAGGTTTAAAGTTGACTGGCGGCGGCGAATGGAAAAATGTAATTTGCCCTTTTCATGATGACAGCAAACCCAGCCTGAGAGTGCGCCTGGACACGGGCGGATTCCGTTGCATGGTATGCGGAGCGCATGGAGGTGACGTGTTAGCGTTCCACCAGCAACGCTACGGCCTAAGCTTCAAACAGGCCGCGCAACAATTGGGCGCATGGAGGGTTGCATAATGAATAACACGATCATTGAAGCAATCCAAACCGCTGCGCTGCGTCTGACCAACGCACCACGCAAACAAGGCTTTTTACTTGATCCGAAACACGGCGGCGCAATCCACCACTACACCGCACCCGATGGTGCAATCGCGTTTGCGCGGCTTCGCTTGAAACATCCTGTCACTGGTGAAAAATGGATACGCCCATTGCGCCGTGATGCCGCTGGTATCTGGTGCGAGTTGAAAGCCCCTGAGTTTGAAGGCGGCATACCGCTCTACAATCTGCACCGGCTTTGCGATCCGGCGCGGCAATCTGAGCGCGTGATTCTAGTCGAGGGCGAATACAAGGTAGATATGCTGATACTTCGCGGCATCATCGCCACCACCAGCGGCGGCGCGCAATCGGTAGAGACAACGGACTGGCAACCACTTGCCGGGCGCAACGTGCTGGTGTGGGCTGATAACGACGATCCGGGTTTTGAGTATGCACAACACGCGGCGAACAAGCTGAAGGCGATAGGATGCGAGGTTGCCTTTATTGACGTGGCGGTGTTGAACCTGCTGCCCAAAGGGGATGTAGTGGACTGGCTCAAAGCCTTTCAGCAACAACATGGGCGCAAGGCAACGGCGGCGGATATTTGGGCATTGCCGGTTATCGAAGGCGCACCGGAAAAAGTCGAGGCCGTAGGAGGCGATTTAAGCCATTCGATTGCATCGGATGATGCTACGCCCCTACTTGAAAACACTGCGCAGCCTGTCACGCCACCGGCACAGTCAGACGATGAAAAAATCCAGTGGTTAGCATCACTCAAGCCGCTGGAATATGACCGCGTGAGAAAAGAGCAGGCAACAGCGTTAAAGGTGCGCCCCGCTACGCTTGATGCAATGGTGAAAGCTGCGCGTTCCGATGAAAGCGAAGCGGACAGGTTGCCTTTCATTGAAGTCGAGCCGCACCCCAAGCCGATAGACCCGGCGCAATTACTGAGTGAGGTATCAGACACGATCCGTAAATTTATCGTGCTGGACACCGAACAGGCACACGCGGCGGCTTTGTGGTGCGCGCTGACTTGGTTTATTGACGTGTTGGATATTGCACCCTTGGCAATTATTAACGCGCCGGAAAAATCATGCGGCAAAACTCAATTGCTCACAGTGCTGGGGCGCATGGCATACCGACCATTACCAGCGTCTAATGCTTCGGCCTCCGCACTATTCAGGGCAGTGGAATTGTGGAAGCCAACGATCCTGATAGATGAGGCCGATACCTTTTTCCGTGACAACACAGAACTGCATGGCCTAATTAACGCCGGGTATCTGCGCGATGGTTATGTGTTGCGATCCGAACCAGTGGGCGATAGCTTCGAGCCGCGCATGTTTTCGGTATTCAGCGCAAAAGCACTTGCCGGAATTGCACTGGAAAAACACTTGCCGGATGCGACCCTGAGCCGGGGGGTGATATTCAACCTACGCCGGAAACTCCCGCATGAATCAGTAAACAGGTTGCGTCATGCAGACAGGGATTTATTTACAGGCATCACTGAAAAGCTGGCTAAGTTCGCCCTGGACTACTCGCAACAGGTGCAGCTTGCACGGCCTGCCCTACCAGATAAGTTATCAGACCGCGATCAAGATAACTGGGACGGCTTGTTAGCGATTGCATCATGCGCGGGTGATGAGTGGGTAGAACGGGCAACAGTGGCAGCTTTGAAGCTATCCGGCGCGGGTGAAAAGACGGTAAGCACTGGCAACGAATTGCTGGTAGATATTCAGCACATATTTGAAAGCAAGCGCGTGGACAAAATCAGCACGGCAGATTTAATTGCGGCACTTTGCAATGATGAGGAAAACGCATGGGCAACTTACAACCGGGGTAAGCCGTTATCGCCGCGACAAGTTGCGCGGCAATTGGCAGCGTATGGGATAGCTTCAAAAACTATCCGAGTTGGAGCGTATGAAACACCCAAAGGATTTGAGTTGTCGCAGTTTTCAGATGCTTTCGTGCGTTACCTCTCCACCCCCCTGAATTTGCCGCAACATCCGCCACAAACGCTGGAATCCAATAAACACGGGGCTTTAACCGTTGCGGATAATCCGCCACAGAAAACCATCCGCAACAATTCCGCAACACCAGAAACCACGCCGTTATTGGGTTGTGGCGGTGTTGCGGATAAAAAGACGATTTTAGGGGAAGCTGAAGCATCACGCCCTAACGCTTCACACTTGAGGATTTAATTATGGGCGCACCTGACCTGATTTTTGAATTGAGGAGCAAGGGGTATTCGATCCGTGCGGACGGCGGCTATCTGGATATCTCACCAGCGGACTTGCCGCCCGAAGTGGTGCAAACCATCCGGCAAAGCAAAGCCGAAATTATGACTGAGCTACAGCGGGAAGCGCGGGCGGAATGGCGGCGGCAAAAAGTCATTGCGATGTTGGAAGCTGCACCCAGTACGCAGCGGGCAATTTACCCCGACACCGACAGCGACCCGCACAATGTAATTCTAGCAATAGCTATCCGGCATGTGGCGACCTGCGAAATGCTGATACCCAAAGCCAAATATGACCCGTGGCGATTGCTGGAATTGATAGAGCGGCTTGGACAGACAACGCACTAAGAAAAGGTTAAACATGGCAACGAAAAAGACAAAGTCAGTAGCGAAACTACCCACAATGGCCGATAAGGAAAAAGCCGAAAA
>JAUSKS010000327.1 GCA_030646595.1 Gallionellaceae bacterium
CCTGTGCCAGCCGTACCATAAGTGGTTTTCTGATTAGCAACGGTGGCATAGAACGGAGCCATGTCATACATAACGGCAAAGGAATCCGCTTTGCCTTTGACGTCAGTGGTTGCGCTTGCAGTTTCAGCGCCAAAGACATGGGCATAAGCCAAGCTAATGCCGCTCATGCTTGGGCTCACATAGGCAAGCGCGTTAGCGACGCGGTCAAATGGGCTACCTACACTGTCGCCCATCAGGCTGCGGTTGTCGGCAATGCCATCGCCAAACAAATCCAGGCCACGGGTGGAGTTTTTGTAGGGAGTATCAAGCTTGCCCAGCTTTACGGCACCCCAGCTATCGCCTTTCAGGCCGGCGAAAGTTTCACGGGTAGCGAGGCTATTCCCACCAGCATCTACGTCAATTCCGCTTTCAACCTGGAAAATAGCAGACAAGCCGCCACCCAAATCTTCCGAACCTTTAAAACCAATAAGGGAAGAATTGCTGGCTACATGATTGGTGCCGACATCGTTGCCGCTATTGCCGCTTTTTGCGAGATCCAGTGATACATTAGCCGCGCCATATACTGTCACATTCGATGTATCTGCCATTGCCACTGGTGCAACCAGCGTAGCAGCCACTGCCAAAGCGATTAAACTCTTTTTCATGCGTATTCTCCTAAATTTATGTATGGGGTTTCCCAGGAAACCTCTCAGGTTGTTGTTTACAGCTGTGAGAAGTCAGCGCGCATTCTGTCAGAGGGCCGAATAGCATAGCAAGGCGGCTGTTGTATTTTTGCAACATGGGAGTGCGGTGGCACGACACCGCTTTGCTTTTGCGCAGACACGTCTGCGCTTTTATAAAAGCGGCGTCGTGCCGCCGCACTCCATAACTGGCATGGCGGGGCTAAGGGGTTAATAGCTTGCCTAGCCAGGCTTCGATGGCACGCACTTCTTCCATGCAGACGGTATGCGGCATGAGGTAGTCATGCCACTCCAGTGCGCAACCCCATGCTTTTAATTTTTCGGCTGAGGCTAAGCCCAAGGTGTAAGGCACGATAGGATCATTCTGCCCATGTGCCATAAAGATGGGTAGGCCGCGAGCAGTTGTGCTGGCTTCATCTGCCAAGGTTTCGGCCAGCGGCAAATAAGTGGACAGCGCAATAACGCCACCCAAACGTGCAGCATGGCGCAAGCCAGTGTGCAAGGCGATGGCCCCACCTTGCGAAAAACCGGCGAGATAAATATTTTGTGCGGCAATGCCGGATTGCTTTTCCTGCGCAATCAGCATTTCTATCGCGGCTTGGGAAGCACGTATGCCAGCACTATCAGGCTGTCTGCCTATATCTGTCACAGCAATGTCATACCATGCGGGCATCATCGCACCCCCATTGATAGTCACGGGCAGCTGCGGGGCATGGGGAAATAAATAGCGCACCGCTACGGGCAATTTTATCTCGTCTGCCAGCGGCACAAAATCTTCGCCATCTGCGCCCAGGCCATGCAACCAGATGATGCTGTGCCGGGGAGATTTTCCGGTCTCCAGCTTGATATGCGGTAATACTTTATTCATGAGTTGCGGTCGGGTGTTCTGGTAAAATTTCGCGCAATACCTGAAATATCTCGCGGTAACTCTTGGGTGGCTTGGCCGCTTCCTTTTCCTTCAGCGCATTGCGCACCAAAGCGCGCAAGCGCTGGGCATCTGCACCGGGATGGGCGGAGAGCAACTCAGTCAAAGCACCTTCGTCTTCCAGCAAACGATCACGCCAGCGTTCAATTTGATGCAGCCAGGCGATATGTTGATGCGATTTCCCGCTCCACACCTCCAGCTTGGCCACGATCGGTGCGGTATCCACTTCGCGCATAAGTTTGCCGATGTATTGCATTTGTCGCCGCTGTGCGCCGAATTTATTGATACGCTTTACTTCGCGCACGGCTTCAAACAAGCGTTCCGGTAAATCCAGTTCTTTCAGGCGTTCGTTGCTGAGCTCGACCAGTTCTTCGCCTATGGCTTGCAGATCGTGCATTTGCTGCTTGATCTTGGTCTTGCTGGGGGGGAGGTCCAGTTCTTCGGCAGAGTCGTCGTGATATTGCATGGCAGCGAAATAATAAGTAGATGTTGTTATGATAACGCTTTCCCATGAAAGCGTTTGCGATATGAATGACCTCACCTTACCCACCCAGCGATTCTCTCACTCCGCGGATACCCTGCGCCAGATCGCGCGCGATATGCTGCAATATGCCCAGCAGCAAGGCGCGACCGCCTGTGCAGCAGAAGTGTCTGATGGCCTGGGGCAAGGCGTTACCGTGCGCCAGGGCGAAGTGGAAACCATAGAATATAACCGCGATAAAAGTTTGGGGGTGAGTGTCTACCTCGGCCAGAAACGTGGCAATGCCCACACTTCGGATTTTTCGCCACAAGCCATACGCGATTCGGTAGATGCGGCACTGGCTATTGCGCGCCATACCGCCAATGATGATTGCGCCGGGCTGCCTGAGCGGGAACTGCTGGCCACCGAATTCCCCGATCTGGACTTGTATCACCCGTGGCTACTGAATGTAGAGGACGCGATAGCATTGGCCAAAGACTGCGAACAGGCAGCTTTCGATACCGATACCCGCATCCAAAATTCCGAAGGTGCCACGGTGCATATTCATGAGGCGCAATTTGTTTACGCCAACAGCCTGGGCTTTGTGGGCGGCTTCCCCAGCTCGCGCCACAGCATCAGTTGCGCGGTTATCGCTGGCAAGGAAGAAGCCATGCAACGCGACTACTGGTATAGCGAAGCGCGTGCTGCCAGTGATTTGTTGCCCGCCATCAACATAGGGCGCATCGCCGCAAGCCGTGCTTTGCGGCGGCTTAATGGCCGCAAGCTGGATACCATGCAAGTGCCCGTATTATTCGAAGCGCCAGTGGCGGCCAGTTTGCTGGGGCATTTTGTCAATGCAGTGAGTGGCGGCAGTCTCTATCGCAAATCTTCTTTCTTGCTGGATCAATTGGGACAGCCCGTGTTCTCTGCCAATATTCATCTGGATGATGTGCCGGATATTCCGCGTGGGCTGGGCAGTGGCGCGTTCGACGACGAAGGTGTGGCAACGCAGCGGCGTGCCATTGTTGAGCAGGGGGTATTACAAGGTTATTTCTTGAGCAGCTATTCCGCACGCAAGCTGGGCATGAAAACGACTGGCAATGCGGGCGGCAATCACAATCTGGTATTGCGGCCCGGCGAACTGGACTTTGACGGCTTGCTGAAAAAAATGGGGCGTGGTTTGCTGGTGACTGAGTTACTGGGCCAAGGCGTCAATCACATCACCGGCGATTACTCGCGCGGCGCGGCGGGTTTTTGGGTAGAAAATGGTGCCATACAATATCCCGTGGAAGAAATTACCATTGCCGGCAACCTCAAGGAAATGTATCGCCACATCGCGGCGGTGGGTAATGATGTATTGGCGCAAGGCTCACGACGGTGTAGTTCTATATTGATAGAAAATATGATGGTGGCTGGGCAGTAGCTGACGCAGACAACAGATAGTGCTATCAAATAATGCTTGCAATTTAAGGTGCAATCTACTAGCATTTATCCGTGAAAACCAAGCACCGCAAAACACTGGAAGCCATTTTCAGCAAGCCAACCAAGGCCAACATTGTTTTTTCGGACATTGAAGCGTTATTTGTTGCCTTGGGTGGGGACATAATCGAAGGTGCGGGTTCGCGCATAACCGTAGAATTGAGCGATGAGCGGGCACATTTCCACCGCCCCCATCCCGGCAAAGAAGCGAAAAAATATCAGGTGGAAAACGCCAGAGAGTTTTTAGAAAGGCAGGAAATGAAACCATGAATAACACCATGACATACAAGGGTTATACTGCCCGCATTGAATTTGACCCAGACGACAATATATTTGTTGGTCGGGTGCTGGGCGTACGGGACATCATTGGATTCCACGGTGCAACCGTAGCCAAGCTAACTGCTGATTTTCATGCAGCAATAAACCACTACATAGACGTTTGCAAGCAGCAAGGCCAAACGCCAGAAAAACCAGCTTCCGGCAAACTCATGTTGCGCGTACCGCCAGAAGTTCATGCTGCTGCGCTGGTTGCAGCCAAAGCGCATGGCAAAAGCCTGAATCAATGGGCAGCAGAGGTGTTGGCGCATGCAATTTGATATGACACTCAAATTGAGCTGTGTCGTCACAACGGGCTGCGTACAAGAAGCTTGACTTATGTCCCTAGAATAGAGAAAATGCGCGCGCTTTTTGTCGCCTTGAGCACAGGAGCAATGCTCCGGGTGCTCAGATGAATGATGATTCAACTATACATAGCGACAGAAATTACATAGCGACAGAAATTGTCGCGAGCGGTTTGAGGGTGGGGGAGGCCGGAGCGCAGCGACCGGAGTGTACATGTTAGTTTACCGCTACGCGGCCCCGGATCGCGTAGCACCGCCCGACCCCGCCCTCGAATTGCGCAGTAGATTTATGTCGCTATGTATAATACAACGATAAGCCGCGCGGTTCATAAAGCGGCACGCTGGCAGCTCATCGCAACAGCCCTTGTAGCACTCGCACTTTTAGCGTTTGCAGGCGTACACGCGGCGCTTTCTGCCTTGTTGGGAGGAGCGTCGGTTATCGCAGGATGCTACGCTGGTGTGGCTGTAACAGGGAGCAGTGGCAATACCAATCCAGGCGCATTGTTGGTCACCTTGCTCAAAGCCGAGGCAATCAAGATCGTGGTGATTGTCTTGCTGTTGTTTGTGATATATAGATATTATGCAGGGCTGGTTCCGCTGGCCTTGATAGGCGGGCTTGCAAGCGCTGCACTCATTTCAGGGGCGGGGCTGCGGGCCGTAAATGAAAATAACAAGTAGGATTTGGCATGTCCACTGAACAAGCGTTAACACCGTCTAGCTACATAGAACACCACTTGGGTTTTAACGCCAAGCAGGTCGGAGACGGTAGTTTCTGGACCTTGCATATTGATACGCTGGTAATTTCCGGCCTGTTGGGTGCGCTGGTATTTGGTTTGTTGTGGTTGGTAGTACGTGGCGCGACAGCGGGCGTACCGAGTAAGCGGCAAGCATTTGTCGAGTTACTGGTCGAGTTTGTGGATGATCAGGTCAAAGGAATTTTCCACGGCAACCGCCACGCTTTTGTAGCACCTTTGGCGCTGACCGTGTTTGTCTGGGTGCTGGTGATGAACGCCATGGACTTTCTTCCGCCAGATATTTCTGCTTGGGTTTATCACAATATTTTTGGTCAAGATCATTGGCGTCAAGTACCAACCTCAGATATTAACGCTACCTTTGCGCTGGCACTGTCGGTGTGGTTGCTGATGATATTTTTCAATATCAAAGTTAAAGGTCTGGGCGGCTGGATACATGAGTTGTTCTGCTCTCCTTTTGGCACCAATCCCATCATCTGGCCAGCCAATTTCCTGTTCAATCTGATCGAATACGTTTCCAAGCCGCTCTCTCATTCGCTGCGTTTGTTTGGCAATATGTACGCAGGCGAAATTATTTTTCTGCTGCTGGGCATGTGGGCTGCGACTGGTGTCACCGGTACGCTGTTCGGCGCGATACTCGGCGCGGGATGGGGCATATTCCACATTCTGATCGTAATATTGCAGGCCTTCATTTTTATGATGTTGACTGTGGTTTACATGGCAATGGCGCACGAGAGTCATTAATGGGAGCCTCTAAAATCCAGATTTCATCCCAACTGCTGCGTTGCGGAAAAAATTTCTTGCTTACATATAGCGCATATGCGGCGCTGCGAAATTTTTTCCACGCCTTGCATTTGGGCGAACTCTTAATTTTAGAGGCTCCCCATATTTTTTTAATTAACTGCAACTCAATCGAAAGGAAATAAAATGGAAAACGTGCAATTTTTGGCGCTTATTCAGGCGTACACCGGCGTGGGTATTGGTCTGATGATTGGTCTGGGTGCCGCTG
>JAUSKS010000329.1 GCA_030646595.1 Gallionellaceae bacterium
GGCGATGGTTTTTTGATGCATGACCGCACCGGGCAAAAATCTCAAATAGAGTGTGAACTCAGCCTGGATAACTTCCCCTCACCTGATGAACTTTGGCAGTGCTACTGCGCCTGGCGCGGTATCGTTAATGAGCAAGCACGCAGCACAGTAGCCGAGCCCTATTTCGATGATGGCAGCGGCAAGCAGGCGCGGTACTATCAGGTCAATGCAGTCAACCGCGCCATCGAAGCAATTGCAAAAGGACAGCAGCGAATTTTGCTGGTGATGGCAACTGGCACCGGTAAAACCTACACCGCCTTCCAGATTATCTGGCGGCTGTGGAAATCCAAAGCAAAGAAACGCATCCTCTACCTCGCCGACCGCAACATCCTGATCGACCAGACCAAGACCAACGACTTCAAACCGTTCGGTCAGGCGATGACCAAGATCACCAACCGCGAAGTGAACAAGGCGTTTGAAATCTACCTCTCGCTGTATCAGGCGGTCACTGGCAACGAAGAAGACAAAAACATCTACAAACAATTCTCGCCTGACTTCTTCGACCTGATCGTGATTGACGAATGTCATCGCGGCAGCGCGGCGGCAGATTCCGCGTGGCGCGAAATTCTCGAATATTTTTCCACGGCCACACAAATCGGCCTCACTGCCACGCCCAAGGAAACTAAAGATGTTTCCAACATCGATTATTTCAATGAGCCGGTTTACACCTACTCGCTCAAGCAAGGTATCGAGGACGGATTCCTTGCGCCTTACAAAGTCGTGCGCATAGACATAGACCGTGACCTGCAAGGCTGGCGACCAGAGAAAGGCAAGCTCGACAAGCACGGCAACCTTATCGAAGACCGCATCTACAACCAGAAAGATTTCGACCGCACCCTCGTGCTGGAAAAACGTACCGAGCTGGTCGCATCAAAAATCACCGAGTTTTTGAAAGCCACCGATCCCTACGCCAAGACCATCGTGTTCTGTGAAGATATAGACCATGCCGAACGCATGCGCCAGGCATTGACCAACCTCAACCCGGAGCGCATTAAGGAAAGCCGAAAATACGTGATGAAGATCACCGGCGACGATGCTCAGGGAAAAGCCGAGTTGGATAACTTCATAGACCCAGAAAGCCGTTACCCTGTTATCGCTACCTTGGGCATGATCAGGTGATTTTGCACGAGCGCGATATTCGCAAGGACAGCGGCGATTTTTCTTTTCTGAAAACACCCGCTTTAAAAAAAGCGTTCCTTGATGAGCTCACGGACATTATTGCGTCCGCGCCGTTTCGGATGGTTTGTGTGGTCATAGATAAGGTCAGACACAAAGCCCGCTATACCAATCCCGCAAATCCTTATCACCTTGGCCTGGAGTTCGGTCTGGAAAGAGTGCGCGGTTTTTTGCAGCAGCAGGGTGAATGGTCAGCTGCTGCGAATGGCAGTGCAACCCGCGCAGACCCGGCGGTGCATGTCATTGTGGAAAAGCGCGGCAAGAATGAAGACGATGAACTGGAATTGGAATTTCGCCGCATCTGCGATGGCGCAAACTACAAGAGCGAGAAGCTGAATTTTGAGATCGTGTTTGCGGACAAGAAATCAAACTCGGCTGGTTTGCAGTTGGCTGACTTGGTGGCGCGTCCTATCGGTTTGTCGGTATTGCGGCCAGAGCAGCCTAACCGTGCTTTCGATGCGGTAAAACCGAAATTGCTTGTGAAGAATGGACGGGTGGAGGGATGGGGGCTGAAATGTTTTCCGTGAGCCCAAAAACAAAAGGCCCCGACATTCGCCGGAGCCAGTTGCCGACCGAGAATCCCCAGTCCATGAGCGTTACTCTACCGGATACGCCAAAATAATGCAACATGGGGCTCATCAGCAAGGCAAAAACAGCGTGCGAAATATCGGGGCATCCAATGTGAGACCATTTTGTTGACGTCAACAAAATGGTTGATCTCGGCTCACGCAGCCAGCGTGAGTGCCATCATGCTCACACATTACCCTGTTATCTAATTGCCCAGAACGGCGACCCCAGAAAGCAGCAAAGCTTTTGCTCAAACTCACTTCGCCATACAGACCCGCAAGGAGCAGAGCGAACAATGGCTGCTTGATCGCGAATGTCCCCTGCCCGCGGGGGGAGGTAATGTTGACATAAGAACGATCGTTCTTTACGATGCGGTTATCGTTCTGTGCGCTGATTTTCGCGCTCGAGTCGAGAGCCAACGGTAACAAGGAGGGAAACGCCATGAATCAATCAACCGGACAGATCGCCATTTATCAGACCGCAGATGGTCAGGTGCAGCTTGAGGTGGCACTTGAGCAGGATACGGTGTGGCTGTCGCAGGCGCAGATGGTCGAGCTTTTCGAGCGCGATCAGTCGGTTGTTTCGCGGCATATTCGCAATTCCTTATCCGAAGGTGAGATAGCCGAAAAAAGCAATATGCAAAAAATGCATATTGCAAATTCAGACAGGCTAGTCGTCTTCTACGACCTCGATGTCGTCATTTCGGTCGGTTACCGCATCAAATCTGATCGGGGTGTGCAATTCAGGCGTTGGGCTACCAATGTGTTGCGCCAGCATCTGGTGCAGGGCTACACGCTTAACCAGCAGCGGCTGGAGGCGCAACAGGAAAAAATGGATGAACTCAGGCAGGCGATCGCCTTGTCTGCCCGGTTGATCCACAACAAAAATTTATCGCCCGACGAGTCGCGTGGCATTCTGGCGATTCTGGAGAAATACAGCCATGCTCTGACTGTGCTGGATGATTACGATCACCAGCGTTTGCAGGTGACGGGGACGCGCACGCTGGCTCATGAGAAGATCGCTTACGATGAGGCGATGCGGCAGATTTTGCTGTGGCGCAAGCAGGAGAATCTGGGCGGGTTGTTTGGCAATGAGAAGGACGATTCTTTCAAGAGTTCGCTGGAGACGATCTACCAGACTTTTGACGGCAAGGAGCTTTACCCCAGCATCGAAGAGAAATCCGCCAACCTGCTGTACTTCATCGTCAAGAATCACTCGTTCACCGACGGCAATAAGCGAATCGCCGCCGCTATTTTTGTCTGGTTTTTGCAGCGACATGATTTTTTGTATAACGCCGAGGGAGAGAAGCGCATTGCCGATAATGCGCTGGTGGCGTTTACCTTGCTGATTGCCGAGAGCAAGCCGGATGAGCGGGAGGTAATGGTTAAAGTGATTATCAATTTGATCAATGGAAAAAACGTATGAGCAAAAAGCCCGCGTTATCCGATCAACCGGAAAACCATCTTGTGGTCTTTCAGGAAAAAGCTATCCGTCGCACTTGGCACAACGAGGAGTGGTGGTTTTCGATTGTTGATGTTGTGGGCATTCTTTCAGAAACAGCTATCCCTAAGCGTTACTGGTCTGACCTCAAGCGGAAAATGTCTCAAGAGGCGGGTTCCGAGCAACCGTACGAAAAAATCGTACGGTTGAAACTCGTTGCGCCAGACGGGAAGCAGCGAGATACCGATTGTGCTAATACTCAAACCTTGTTCCGCATCATCCAGTCCATCCCCTCACCCAAGGCAGAACCTTTCAAGCGTTGGCTAGCGCAAGTGGGTTATGAGAGAGTAAAGGAAATCGAAAACCCGGAACTGGCCAGTGCTCGCGCACGCGAGCTGTATCAAGCCAAGGGTTATCCGCAGGCTTGGATCGAGAAGCGGCTGCGCTCGATCTCTATTCGCGGCGAGCTGACTGATGAGTGGAAACAGCGCGGGGTTCAGGAAGGCAAGGAATATTCCATACTCACTGCCGAAATCGCCCGCGCCACTTTTGGCGTAACACCCGATGCACACAGCCACCTCAAAGGGCTGGACAAGGTGAAGACCGGCAACAATCTGCGCGACCACATGACCGATCTGGAATTAATTTTTACAATGCTGGGCGAGGCGGGTACGACGGAAATTGCGCGGCGCAAGGATGCACAGGGTTTTGTAGATAATCGCAAGGCGGCGAAAGAAGGCGGTGCAGTGGCGGGCAATGCGCGCAAGGCACTGGAAGCCAAGAGCGGCAAGCCGGTGGTGAGCAAAGAAAACTATTTTCCTCCCGCCAATAAAAAACTAGGACGAAAAAAATGAGTTTGTTCCGCAGCATTGCTGCACACTTGAGGCGCGGCGGATTGATCGCCTACCCCACCGAATATTGCTACGGCCTGGGTTGCGATCCACGCAATCGCCGTGCTGTGCAGAGATTATTGAAACTTAAAAGACGACCACAGCATAAAGGTCTGATCCTGATCGCCGGGCAATTTCGGCAGCTTGAGTCTTATCTGCAAGCACTCACGCCCAACGAGCAAGACATCCTGTGCCGTGATGGCGCGCAGGCGATTACTTATTTGATGCCGATCAAGCCGAGTGTGCCGCGCTGGCTGCGCGGCGCACATGATACTTTGGCAGTGCGCCTCACCGCCCATCAGCAGGCGGCAACACTATGCAATGCGCTCAATATGGCGCTGGTTTCCACCAGTGCTAATCGCAGCGGGCAGCATCCGGCGCGCACGGCCAAAGAGTGTCTGCGGCTGTTTGGCAATCAAGTGCGGGTATTGCCGGGCAGGGTGGGCAAGCGCAAAAAATCATCCACAATACGAACATGGTTAAGTGGTAAAATCATCCGCAATTAAATTCCACCGGAGCAAAGCATGGATAGCGCCGCAGTTAAAAAATATCTGCTCGAATTGCAGAATTTGATCGTCACCCGCCTGGAGCAGGTAGATGGCAAAAAATTTAAACGTGATAAGTGGGAGCGTGCGACAGGCGGAGCTGGCATCGGCGCAGGGGGCGGCATTAGCTGCATTCTGGAGCAGGGCAATGTGCTGGAGCGCGGCGGTGTCGCCTTCTCGCATGTGCAAGGCGACAAAATGCCCGCTTCCGCAACTGCTCATCGCCCAGAATTAGCGGGCAGCAGTTGGGAGGCGATGGGAGTGTCGCTGGTATTTCATCCACGCAATCCTTACGCGCCTACGGTGCATATGAATGTGCGCATGTTCATGGCCAAAAAACCGGATGGCGGGACCGCATTCTGGTTTGGCGGCGGCATGGACTTGACGCCGTATTATGGTTTTGAAGAAGACGCGGTACATTTTCATCGCACCTGCAAAAATGCGCTGGATCCTTTCGGCGCAGATCGTCATGCTAAATATAAAAAATGGTGCGATGAATATTTTTTCCTCAAACATCGCAATGAACCGCGCGGCGTGGGCGGTGTATTTTTTGACGATTTGAGCGAGCCGGATTTCGCCACGGCGTTTGCCGTTCAGCAAAGCGTGGGCGATCATTTGCTGGCAGCTTATGTGCCGATATTGGAACGGCGCAAGGACACACCTTATGGCGAGCGCGAGCGCGACTTTCAGCTTTATCGGCGCGGACGCTATGTCGAGTTTAATCTGGTGATAGACCGTGGCACCATTTTTGGCCTGCAAAGCAATGGCCGCACTGAATCCATCCTGCTCTCCATGCCACCGCTGGTGACTTGGCGTTATGATTGGCAACCGGAGAAGGGTACGCGCGAGGCGGAGTTGTATGAGAAGTTTTTGGTACCCAGGAATTGGGTGTAGGCTCCCTCACCCTCGGTCCCTCTCCCGGAGGGAGAGGGATGGCAAGCCCTTCTCCCTCCGGGAGAAGGGCGGGGATGAGGGAATGCCTGATGTTACTTATGCAACCATCAAGTAACTTCAATCCATAGTCAGGATAACTTTTCCAATTACACCGCCTTGCTCGATTAGACGATGCGCTTCCGCAGCACTTTCCAGCGGCAATTTATGTGACACCAACACACCCAGTTTTCCAGCCTCGACCCATTGCGCGCCCTGCTCCAGTATCTTGCGCTGACGTATGCGCTCATCATGTAATTTCAGCACCTGTGGCGCGAGCATCAGTTCGTAGCACAGCGACAGGTTACGAAAGCGTGCCAGTTGCGTGTCGGCGAGTGACAACGGAGTGGAGAGCAGGCTGACCACTTTGCCGCCAACACGTGCGGCATTGAAGGAGCGCAAAAAGGTATCGCCGCCTACGGTGTCGAACACTACATCTACCCCTGTGCTGACCGTCCAGTTCAACACTTCCTGCACAAAATCCTGCTTGCGGTAGTTGATGATTTTTTCTGCGCCCAGCCCTTGCACCAGCCCTGCCTTCTTTTCATCGCCCACGGTTACCGCAATACGTGCGCCAAGATGGTGAGCAAGTTGCACGGCGATATGTCCCACGCCGCCAGCGGCAGCATGGATAAGTATGCTTTGTCCGGCTTGCAGGTTGACGCGCTCGACCAATGCTTCCCACGCCGTAATCAACACCAGTGGCAGCGCAGCGCTTTCTTGCAGGCTGAGATTGGCGGGCTGCGCGGCACAATATTCTTCATGCAGCGTGGTGTATTCGGCATAGCAGCCGGGCTCATCGCCTATGCCGCCATTGCAAAAATATACGCCATCGCCCACTTTGAAACGCATTACGGCGCTGCCAATTTCTTCCACCACCCCTGCACCATCGCAGCCGAGTATGGCGGGTAACTTGTCCGGGTAATAAGCAGGCTTGGTGCGCAGTTTGGTATCCAGCGGGTTAATGCCCGCGGCAGCGAGCTTGATGCGCACATGATGTGGCGATGGCAACTCAGGCTTGGGAATTTCGCGCAGTTGCAGCACGTCCGGGCCGCCAGCGGCAGTCATTGAAATTATTTTCATGTGCAGAGTATGAGCATGCGATATGTTAAACTTGTATATCAGTATCCGCTGCCTGTCCAATGAAACTTATCATTCTCGATCGTGATGGCGTGATCAATTACGATTCCGCTCAGTTTATCAAAAGCCCGGATGAATGGAAGCCGCTACCCGGCAGTCTGGAAGCCATCGCGCGTCTGGCGCAGGCAGATTACCGGGTGGTGGTGGCCACCAACCAATCGGGTGTAGGCCGTGGTTTGTTTGATATGCCTACCTTAAATGCCATTCATGACAAGATGCACAAAGCCGTGGCACATGCGGGTGGGCGCATTGATGCGGTATTTTTCTGTCCGCATGCAGCCGATACCAATTGCGCCTGCCGCAAGCCCAAGACCGGCATGCTGGAAGAGATAGCCACACGCTATAACGTCGATCTCAAGGGTGTGCCTGTAGTAGGCGATGCCTTGCGCGATCTTGAATCTGCCGCCCAGGTCGGCGCACAGCCCATGCTGGTGCTCACCGGCAAAGGCATGAAGACGCAGGCCAAGGGGGGGCTACCCCACGGCACACTGATTTATCCTGATTTGGCAGCAGCCGTTTCTACTCTGGTTTGATATGGTATTTATTCGTTCGCTGATTTTTTTCCTGTTGCAATGTATGCTCACCACGCTGTATGGCTTGATCGCAATACTGACCTTCCCCTTTCCTCCGTTGATCCGCTATCGCATTATTTCCGGTTGGGCGCTGATCATATTGTGGCTGTTGCGAGTGTTGTGCAACATCCGCCTGGAAGTGCGGGGAGCGGAAAACATTCCCCAAGAACCGTGCATCGTCTTATGCAAACATCAATCAGCATGGGAGACAATCGCGCTGCAAAAAGTCTTTCCTCCCCAGGTGTGGGTACTCAAACGCGAATTGCTGTGGATTCCTTTTTTTGGCTGGGGTTTGGCCATGACCAGTCCGATCGCTATCCGGCGCAGCAATGGCCGTGAGGCGGTGAAGCAATTGCTGCAGCAGGGCAAGGAGCGTCTGCGACAAGGTTTTTGTGTGGTGATTTTCCCGGAAGGCACTCGTGTTCCCTATGGTCAGCGCGGTAAATATAAAGCAGGCGGAGCATTATTGGCCGCATCCAGTGGTGCGCCGACTGTACCGGTGGCGCACAATGCCGGAAAATTATGGGGACGCAAAGCATTCCTCAAACATCCTGGTGTGATCACCATGAGTATCGGCGCACCCATAGCTGCGCAAGGGCTTACTACAGAAGAAATCAACCAACGCGTGGAAACATGGATAGAAAATGAAATGCAGCGCTTGCCCTGATGCTCAATAAAATTCGCCGATTAATTACCCCGCCGCCGGCAATGGAACAACGCACCGTGGAGTTGAAAGGCCGGCCAGTGAGCTATACCCTTAAACGCACTCATCGTCGTCGCAGCATAGGTTTGCGTATAGACGACAGAGGCTTAACCGTAAATGTACCGCAACGGGCTTCGGAAAAATGGTTGCATAGCGTATTGCAGGACAAGGCGCAGTGGGTGATAGAAAAACTTGAAGGATGGCAGACAAAAAAAATTGTCCTGCCGCAATGGCAAGACGGCGAGGCGATCCCTTTTATGGGAGATACGCTTACATTGCGGGTAGTGGCCAGCCTGTTTTCTGCACCCCTGCAATTGCATGGCAAGCAGTTATTGATCTATGTCACCCACACCAACCAGGCCGAGATAGAGCAGGCCGTCACACTATGGTATCAACAGCAGGCGGAAGTATTATTCAAAGAGCGTGTGGCCTATTACGCACCGCTGATGAAGGTTGCCCCAAAAACCGTCAAGCTTTCTTCCGCACGTACCCAATGGGGAAGCTGCACCGCGCGCGGTACCGTACTGCTAAATTGGCAACTCATTAAAATGCCATTACAGTTGATCGACTATGTGGTTGTGCATGAGCTTGCTCATCTGGTCGAGATGAATCATTCGGCTGCGTTCTGGCAGGTTGTGGAACAAGTCTGTCCGAATTATAAAAAATGGCGAGCAGAATTGCAGCGGCGGGGAGAGGCGACGACTTGATAAATATGACACCAAGATGGACATGGATTACAATTTGTCCATCCCAATGTTGGGGAAATTAAAATGACCATAACAGAAACCATACAACACCATTTATTGTCGTTGCCACCCGAAAAACAGGCGGAGGTATTCGACTTTGTGCTGTTTCTTGAGCAGCGGCAGGCGAATGACGCCAGCATTCCGCTAGGCTTACCTACACACCAGTCCTTGCGTGAGCATCCTGCATTCGGAGCATGGAAAGGGCGTAACCTTGAAGGGGTGGAATATACTCGCTTGCTTCGCAAGGAGTGGGATGAGCGGGCATGATTGCCGTTTTTGACACTAACATTGTTATTGATGCGCTAAATGGTATCACCGCAGCAGATATCGAATATGCACGATACGAACGGGTGCTGATTAGTCGTATTACCTGGATTGAAACAATGGTAGGAGCGCAAGGCGATGAGCAGCGAGTGAGAGATTTTCTAGCACGGTTTTTTGTGGCGGCTCCTCTTGACGACGCGACTGCCGAAATGTCGGTGCAACTCCGTCGCGAATATCGCCTGCGTTTACCGGATGCGATAATTTTGGCAACTGCCCGCATGCAGGGTGCCGAATTAGTGACACGCAATATTAAAGATTTTAATCCGACTTGGGCGGGTATCCGCATTCCATACTCACTGTAGAAATATTGGGCAGGTACATGCTGCATACACCTGCACTGGCAGATTATCAAGATGCTGCTGTGTTCATTCATTGGGGATGCAGAAATTCTATTCTATATTGGGCTTGCCGGATCAATTTATGGTGTACGTAAGACACTGTAGGATATACCTCAAGAGTACGCCGCATCTTTTAGATTTCATGTGGGCAGATGTTTCCGCTGACGGAACAGTCGTAATGGGTTTTAGGTTTCCCGGTAACAGTGAGGTAGAACTTGTTCTGGATAAAGATATTGGCGAAATCAGTCCACCACAACTTATAACTACTCAAGTTGTTGGCGCTCTGAAATTAAGCTTTCATGCAACGGGGCAGTACAAATTAACCGCCCCAATGGGGAAGTCTCTCGATTCAATGGATCGTGCCACAGTTGTTGGCCCAAAGCTGTCTTATATTGATAAGCCACGGCGGATGGCTGAGATACTTTTACCCCTTGACTTACCTGTCGCCACTAAACAAATTACTGAGAACGATATATTGCTGGAAACAACTACCGCTCCACCGGGGCCTTTACGCTGCGTAATTTCTTGCATGTCCAAAAATTACTTTGAGCAGATCGTGGCCGAAAAAGCCAGATTCGTCGATACCTCAATATGGGAATGTGTTCATGCGCTCGAAACCGGAGAACAGGTGTGGTCTTGGGTTATGCGTCGTTCGATGAATGACACAGAATATCCAAACAGGTTTTTGGTTTTCTTGGCGGGAGATGTTAAATGGGGCCAACAATAAAACATTGTCGTCCAGCAAAATTTTACCAAATCAGAATGGCACCATTTCCCCCGACCCTATCTTTATCAACGCACTTAACTGACTAAACAGCTCACTATCATCCCGTTTGCTGAGCCATTTGCCATCTTGATAGCTGTAGTGAAAGCCCCCTGATTTGGCGGCCAGCCACATTTCCTGATTCGGCACATGGCGATTAACGATAACTTTTGAGCCATCTGCAAATTCCAGCTCCATGACCGGGCCATTGAGGCTGCATTCAATGTCAGCACCGCTGGCATCTATCGCTTGTTCGATGCGGGCAAATACGGCATCGGTTAATTTGTTAAATTCGCTTTCGGTCATGGTTTTCCTGATAGGGATATGTTAATACCGCACCCGCACCTTGTAGGTTAATTTGGCGTTGCCATTGGCGGGCACATTCACCAGCCACACTGCGGTATTGCTTGCTTCCTTTTTATGGGCTTGTGATTCCGACAGCATTTGCCAATCCCCCGGAATAGGTTCCATCACTTTTACCGTAACGGGCGCATCTTTGGCATTTTTGAGTACGATCTCAAAGGCCGCATCATAGAGGTAATTGTAACGGCTGAAGCCGGAGACTTTTTCGTGGCTGGTTTGTTTTTTGTCAGCAGTTATATCAAACGCCTCGCCCAGTTTCAGGCGAATTTTTTCATTTTTCGGCGTGTGGTCTATATTGTCCTCGCCTACAAATTGCGCGTTGCCTGCATTGTCTTTTTTGTACATGCGCACAGTGCCTTTGGGCAGCGGAATTCCCAGGCTACTGCCTTTATTTTCAAATTCCACAAATACACCCACTTTCAATTTTTGTCCGATGTCACCATAGCTGGAGCGGTAATAGTAATCGGCACCACGCAGCAGAAATTCCTTGGCCACAGGAACGCTGGTGGCGCTCATTAAGGCCACTTGTTTGGTTTGATTTTCGGCGATGGTGGTGGGCCTGTCCAGGGTATAGAGGTGGTATTCGAACAGACTTTCCTCGGCCATTTTTGGTGCTGCGCTCAGACTCATAATCGTGGCGCGGCCAAATGATTCCTTGAGCTCATCCTGCACTCTATGCACATCACCTGCCACCAATTGCAGCCTGGCATTCTGGTAAGTGGCACCACTGGTGTTGGTCAGTGTCACCCAGCCATTGAGGTCGAGTTTGTCGTCATTCTTTGATAGCTCGGCCACATAATCCGCGCGCCATGCCAAACCGCCGGTGAGATAAGAAAGCTCTAGTGTATCCTGTGCTGCCTGAGCCGCATTCAGCTTGACTACCAGCGTGGGCCGGTCGCGCAAATTATCGGGTACGCTGGTGAAAGCCAGCCGCCCCGGCACACCTGTTTCGATTCTGTCCGCGTATTTGAGTACCACGCCATTATTGGTGGCGAGCACGGTGGCCTCCTCGCGTGTATCTACCCCGGTGGTGGGGTGTGTACGCAATACGGTTACTTTTTGTCCGGTATATTTTTCCAGCAATTTTTGCGGCGTGAGCAAATCGAAATCAAAATTCTGCTCAATCAGAAAAAATCCTTTGGGGTGGGTCAAATTGCGCAGCAATGCCGTTTCTGGCCGTATCAGCGCGGCCACGTCGCGCCACGCCAGACTATCTTCACCGGATGGCAGGGTTACTTTGCGGGTGTCTTTCACCAGCGCCAGATTCTCGTTATATATGGTGACCGCAACTTCTTGCTGGTCTTTAAGGATGGTGACGTGTTCCGGTTCAGCATAAGCCGCAGCAACAAGAAGCACGAAACTTGATGCCAGGCAGAGTGATTTCAACATCTACAATCTCCTTAACGGTGGGAAAGATGCATGACGCCATTATTCTGCGTCATATCAAAATTATTCAATACATTCATGCCCAGCAAATTTACTGCCATATTGGGCATGACGGCTATGTTCACATTTTGCAACTGGTAGCCGCCTATTGTCAGTTGCGCAGCCAGGGCAGTGCAACCGGTAACGGTGCCATTGGCGGTGTTGAAAGTGGCCGGCTTGCAGTCGCGTATACCGGCGCTCTGGGCTGTCTCTGTAGACAGCGAAGTCAATGAGGCACCGGTATCTATCATGAAAGTAAGCGGGGTACCATTGACGGCCCCAGCAATATGATAATGGCCAGTAGTATGCTGGCGTATTTCCATTACCCCATTACCGATAAATCGAAACGGCGGTGGCTCGGCTGGTGGAGCAGAAGACTTTATGATGATCTGAAAATCAGTCGCACTGACCCCTGCAGATTGTGCGATCAGTTGCAGCGGTTGTTGCGCCAGCACATTCAGCGTGGTATTTAATTTGATGCGCTCACCACCTAAAAATCCGCTGTGCAAATTGCACCAGGAATTTCCCAGCGACAGCAGCATGTCATACTGGCCTGCGGGCAATCCGACATGGGTGCTTTGTCCGCTTTGCACCCAGACAGATAAATAAGGGATCACCGTTTTGGGTGCGGTAAAGCTGGCCAGGAAAGAATGGCCATGATCATTTTGCAGCGTGATGTCGGTGTTGTCTGGATTGCCTTGTTGAATAGGGGCAGCTGGAAAAATATAGCTTGCGCCATTGGCAGGAAAAGTTGCGTCACACTTGCTGAGGGCACTCTCGGCCACTAAGCTGGTTTCATGTGGAGTCATCGCGGAGAAATGCTGGAAGCCCGCATAGCCCAGCCCTGCCAACAATCCCAACACGGCGATCTTTTTCAGCGGATGGCTGTTTTCATCGGGTTCAGTAAAAACAAGAGACGCAGAATGGCTGGCCGCCAGCAGCTTGCCGGGACGGGTATTCAGTGGATTGCTGTGGATGACTTGATGTAACAGCTCGGCAAATTTGGCGTACAGTTCACTGCCATCCTGCTGTGCCAACCAGCGCTCGCCGCTATAACTGTATTCCATGCCGACCGATCCGGCAGCCAGCCAGATTTTACGGGTGAGGATGTCAGGACTGATAAGGATGCGTTGACCATCGGCAAATTCCAGCTTAACCGCAGTACCATTTAACGTGTGTTTAATCACCACCCCGCTGTTGCGGGCCAGTTGTGCAATACGTTCCGCTACGGCTGCGGTCAATTCGTTGAAATCGCTTTCCGTCATATAATCCCGGCTGCGTAATTTTTATAGAGATATATCATGCGTATGACCTGCATTATGGTGCTATTGATGCTGCTGCTGCAAGGCTGTGGCCACAAGGGGCCGATGTATTTACCGCCGGACTCGGCTAGCGCTTCCCCATCACCTGACCAGAAAAAATAAAATGACCAGCTATTTTACTTATCACGACAAACAACTTTATGTCGAACAAATGCCGCTGGCTGATATTGCCCAGCGCTTTGGCACGCCCTGCTATGTGTATTCCCATGCCGCGCTCACTGACGCTTACCAGCAATTTGCTCAGGCGCTTGAAGGGCGTGAGCATTTGATTTGCTATGCTGTCAAAGCCAATCCCAATCTGGCCATACTTAACTTATTCGCCAAGCTGGGTGCGGGATTCGATATTGTCTCCGGCGGCGAATTACAGCGTGTACTGGCGGCGGGAGGGGTGGCCAACAAAGTGGTATTTTCCGGCGTGGGCAAAACAGTGGCCGAGATGCAGTTGGCGCTGGCGGCCAATATCCTGTGCTTTAACGTGGAATCGGAAGCGGAGTTGCTGCGCCTGAATGAAGTGGCTGGCACGATGAATTGCACTGCTCCCATCAGCCTGCGCGTCAATCCGGACGTGGACGCCAAAACGCATCCCTACATTTCCACCGGCTTAAAGCAGAACAAATTTGGCGTAGCTTATGACGAGGCATTGGGCTTGTACCGCAAGGCTCGTGATCTGACGCACTTGCGCATAGTCGGCATGGATTGCCACATTGGTTCGCAACTGACCGAAACCAGCCCGTTCATCGCGGCTACGGAAAAAATCCTGGCTTTGGTAGATGCCTTGGGTCGGGAAGGCATCCGGCTGGAGCATCTCGATTTGGGTGGGGGGCTGGGCATTTCCTATCAGGACGAAACCCCGCCGACCAT
>JAUSKS010000330.1 GCA_030646595.1 Gallionellaceae bacterium
CCGGATGTCATCCTGATGGATATCAATCTGCCAGGCATCAGTGGAATTGAAACCATGAATATTTTGCGCCGCAACTCGGCTACCATGTATATCCCCATTATTGCCCTCAGTGCCAATGCAATGCTTTATGATATCGAAAAGGGACTGGAGGCAGGTTTTTTCAGTTATCTTACTAAACCCATTAAGCTCAATGAGCTATTGAGGACGGTGGATGCAGCACTGGAGTTGGTGGAAAGTACCGAATAAAAAACGTAGAGTAATAACAATTCCCTCCCTTTCAAGGGGAGGGTGGGGATGGGGTTATCAGTTTGTGATGAAATTAATCGTGGGGATAATTCAAGGCAAAGTTGTTTTTGCATGAGACTCCATTATCTGATTAACCACCCCGGCACTATGTGCCACCCCTCCTTGTTAAGGAGGGGAAGGAGCGAGATGAATCAAGAAACTAAAATTGTTGAGGTCGCTGCTGCTGTTCTCCAAAAACCAGATGGCTCCTTCCTGCTAGCCCAACGTCCCCCCGGAAAAATATGGGCTGGCTACTGGGAATTCCCCGGTGGAAAAATCGAACCCGGCGAAACTTCTTACCATGCGCTGGTGCGCGAGTTGCGTGAGGAGCTGGGTATTCAGGTACAAACAGCGTATCCGTGGTTGACTCGTATATTTACTTATCCGCATGCGACGGTCAGACTACATTTCTTTCGCGTAACAGAATGGAGCGGTGTGTTGCACCCACATGAGGGGCAGGAATTTTCCTGGCAGTCTTCCCTCTCCCTAATCCTCTCCCCAAGGGAGAGGGGACAGGTTTTTGTTTCTCCTGTATTGCCAGCTAATGCACCCATTCTGCGTGCGCTGTCATTGCCGAATATATATGCCATCAGTAATGTGCAAGAGTTGGGTGAAGACGAGTTCATGCGGCGGCTGGAAGCCGCGTTGCATAATGGTTTGCGGCTGGTGCAGTTGCGCGAGAAAAATTATTCGCGTGAGGCATTACGGGTACTGGTATTAAAAATGTTGCCGTTGATGAAGCAGCATGACGCACGGTTGATTATCAATGCGGATGTGGAGTTGGCGCAAGCAGTGGGGGCGGATGGAGTACAGCTTACTGGTGTGCAACTGGCCGAGTTAGGGGAGCGTCCTGCGGTGGAATGGTGCGCGGCCTCCTGCCATAGTGTGGAGGAGTTGCGCCGTGCGCAAGCACTGGGTTGTGATTTTGCTTTACTGAGCCCGGTATTGCCGACACAAAGCCATCCTGGCGCGCCACATTTAGGCTGGGATGGTTTCGCGGCAATAACAGCAGAAACAACGATTCCTGTTTACGCCCTGGGCGGGTTGACCCCATCTGATTTGCACATCGCGCAACAACATGGAGCACATGGTGTGGCCTTGCTGCGTCAGGCTTGGGCAAGCTCGTGAATGAACCCTAAGACGATTCTTCGTTGTCCTCGTCAGCTTGCGGGATACGGTAACTTTCCGTAGCCCACTGGCCCAGGTCTATCATCTTGCAGCGTTCGCTGCAGAACGGACGGTAGGGGCTGTCCTCGTTCCACACGACTTCTCTGCTGCATTGCGGACACAGAACGACGGCAGGCTTTTTCATGGCACTTACAGGCTGCAGAAGGTCAGATCGAAATTTACGTCCTGGTCATAGACGCTGCTTTTGGCGGCATAATCGGCAGCCACGAAGCGGATGTTCAGCACATATTTATTGGCGCTGACTTCAGGTATGCACGGCAGCGTCGGATCCAGCCTGACCCGCAGCATTTGTGCGACGCGACCGCCCTGCATTTGCTGGAAATTGCCTTGCTGCGTGGTGAAGTGATAGACCTTGCCGCTTTCGCGCAACAGCTTGAGAATGATAGCCAAGCCATCGCGTATCGGCAGCATGGGGGCCAGATTAACCTGTAGATAATTGCGCCGTAGCGTGACATCCTGATTCAGCCAGTAATGGTAAGACGGCAGGTCAAATTCACAGGTTCCTCCGGGAATACAAGCCCGCTGCTTAATGCCCATCAGCCACTCATTGTCGCGTAAGTGCTGGCCCACCTTGCCGTTTATTTCAAACAAACGGGCACTGGTATGCTCAATCTCGGCCAGCTTGACATCCACGGCCTCTTCGGAAATTTGCGGGTTGTTGTGCAAGGAAGCCAGCATGCGCTTCTGGCGCTCCAGTTCCTGCAACAGATCGGGCTTGAGGTCGGCGCGGCTGGCGACTTCGAGGATTTCGAACAGGACAAGCAATGCCGTTTGATGATCGGCAGCATTAGGCTGGGCAATATAATAATTTATTTTGGTGAATAGCCCCTCCAAGCGTAACAAAGTACGCACGCGTTCATTGAGGGGGAATTCATAATCAATCACCTCTAAAAATCCACTATCGTCGCCATACTGCGTTACTCACAAAAAATTACTCCTTACATATAAATCATATGCCGCGGCGCAATTTTTTGCTCGCGCCTTGCCTAGCTTGGAAACTTGAATTTTTAGAGGTGCCCACAAGGTAGAATATAGGGCGAAAT
>JAUSKS010000069.1 GCA_030646595.1 Gallionellaceae bacterium
CCTTTTACCCGGCCTTCAAAAGAAATCTTCTGCGCGCTGATGACGTATGGCCAGCACGGTTACCAAATCAATGGGGGCAGATCACTCCGTCGCTAATGTCTACCCAAGCTGAATTATCGAATCTGATGGCTATGCCTTTCGGTTGTACAGGGGTGCGCACGCCATTTGTTTGATACGTTTGCGGAAGGCTTTGAAAGTGGGGCTTCCCAGATGGACGATGAATGTCGCAATCGGGAATTCCAGTTTGGCCAATCGTTGTGTTACCTCAGGGCCTTTGTCGCCCAGCGTCAAATACGGCGTATCAAAGGCAATGACATAATCATGCTGGGTGGGATCGGTTTTGAGGATGCGGCGTAGCAGATAGGCGCGCCGGATGTGTTTGTTATTGTCCTGAATGAGCTGGCGTACTTTTGCCTCGGTGTCGGCGTCCAGTTGGTGTGTATCCAGCGTGGCATTGGCAGGCAGGGTCTGGAATTCGGTGCGCACACGCTGCTCGAAATCGTCACGGGTCAGGTAGCGCTGGCGATATTGTTCCGCCAGTTCCGCATTGCTGTCCTTGTAAAAATTCCACGCCATCTCGCAGCAGGACAGCGTAGCCTCTGCGTCCAGTGCCATGGTGTGCTCCAGATCGGCGATGCCAGCCTCATCCTTGCGTGCCAGCCGCAGGCTGCCGCGACGATACAGCGCCGAGACATGCTTGGGCAGCAGTTCGATCAGCTCGTTGAGAGCGGGCAGCACATCGGCATCGGGTTGCAACTCTTGCGTAAGCTGGATCACTTCCCAGCGTTCATCCGTGTCGAGACTCGTTTGTGCCTGCAAGGCATTCAAGCGTTGTCGGTTTTGTTCGATATGCTGATGTTGCTCCTGCCAGCGCGCGGCGGCATTGTTCTGCCAATCCAGATCAAACTCCTGTTGAATCGCGACCAGCATTGCCCCCAGCCAAACCTGGGCTGCGCTCTGCTCCGGCGGCACCAGTGCGCGTGCGGCGGCATCGTCGGCCTGCACGCCTATCGCCTGCAGGCGATCACTCAAGGCGGGGTGAGTGTCCATATGGTCGGTCTGGCGCAGGCGTGCCGTGTTGAGGTAGCGCAATCGCGCATCTTCGCTCAGATGCTGGTCCAGGGATTGCACCCAGAACTGGCTGCGCGCAGTCAACGGCTGGGGTTGTTCGCCCACCATGCGCTGTATGGCAGGCCAGTACACATCGTTTTCGAACTGGGCGGCGATGTTGATGCGCATCAGTGCATTGGCCGCATGCTGCGGGCCGACAATTTCGGCAGAGGTCCGGTCGGCCACATATTCATTCTGGCGCGCCAGTACAAAGGTATAGGCGTTGAAATAAGGTGCATACCAGCGAAACAGGCGCGCGATCAGGCGCGAGCCCCAGTCTGTCCATTGTTCGGACAAGGATTGCAATCGCCCCCATGCACTGCGGAAGCGGTAGATGAATCCGCCTAGGCGGCTGTGGTGGCCGGAGAGATGACCGTATTCGTGCGCCACCACGGAGAGCGCCTCTTCTGCCGACATGGCTTGCAACAGCGGGAAGCCGAGTATGAGATAGTTTTCTTCCCAGCCAAACAGGCCCAAGCGCGGATGCTGCACGATGGCAGCGTTGAGTTCATCGGTGAGCAGCACATGGTGTATCTGCGGGCCGTGCATGCGCTGACGCAAATCGCGGATGCGGGCAAACAGTTCGGGTGCTTCGGCCTCTGACAGGGAACGACCCTGCGGGCGGGGGAAGCGGGTGAACAGCATTTGTACTGAAGATTTGATCATCACCCAGGCCGGGATCAGCAGCAGTACCACCAGCTTGCCGAGCTTGAGCAAGAGTATGGCCGCTTTGCCACCGGAAAGTACCACGGCAGCGACCAGGCCAGCGAAGAGCGCCACCGGCAATAGTGCTAACAGCATCACGATGCCCAGCACGACAAAACCGAGCAGCACCACACCCAGCGCGGCCAGCAGATAGCGACGCGGTGATTGTTGTGCACTGGTTTCAAGACGGGTGATGAGTGATTCGAAATGATCGTCATTCATGGTGCTTTCCTCGGCAAATTGGTGCTATCTGAACAAAACAGTACGTGCATCATAACGAACATTTACCATTTAGGGACAGACTCCATTGATCGTCAATAAGGCGAGCCGTCTTTGTGAGTGAACTGCCATTTGCCTTCGGCCAATGCGGCCTGCAAGTCATCGTCGGGATACACAACGGTATCACCTGCACTGCGGTCTCCGACCTCAAGGTAGATGACTTCTTCGCTTGTGCGATTCAGCAATTGATGTCCATCGCCGGTACCGAACTTGAATCCCGCGCACATGCCGGCGGAGAGTGGCGTTTCGCCGGCATCGGTAATGAGCACCGCATGGCCTTGCAAGATGTAGACGAATTCGTCTTGCCTGGAATGGGCGTGCCGTAAAGCCGAGCCTGCGCCGGGCAATAGCCGCACAAGATTGACCCCGAAATTGGACAGGCCAAACAAGTCGCCGAGCGGACGTTTCTCCCGCCCCGCCATACGCGAGGCGAACGGCTCGGGAAGGATCGATGGTTTCGCGCGTGGCAAAGTTTGTGCTGCCACAACGGCGACGGGGATTTTTTGATTGTTCATGGCGACCCCTGACATTTTTGGCTATGGATATTCAATGGCTCGAATTTCTTATTTTGCATCGCGCCCACTTAACACTTACTCAGCGGTCAGAAATATAGGCGAGAGACAACAC
>JAUSKS010000331.1 GCA_030646595.1 Gallionellaceae bacterium
GTTGGTATTTAAGCCAGTCGCAGGAGATTTGGAAAGCGATCCCAATACGCTGTCGGTCGAATGCACCACTTGCTGCCCCAATGGTATAAGACCATTGTTGATCATCTTGCGTCCCAATTGAGGGAAGGTGCGACCAGTACAGGACATTTCAACATCATTGTTGGGCGGACCCACCGCTTGCGAGGCGGTGCTGGCCGGCGAGATCGAGAGCGAAGCCATGGTCATGCCTTTGCGCCCGGTGACCCAGATAGCTTTTAATGGATCACTGACGGAATTGCCGCTGGGATCTACGCCGTTGAAACTGGATTTCGCGCGCCCATCCCAAAAGTTGTCTTTGTTGAAGACCGAGAGAATCGTACTAGGGCTATTACGATCAGTGATTCGGCGATCCGTGCTCAGGGCCGAGCCGCAAGTATCTACCGCCGAGGCGGAAGTGATGCTGATGAAATTCCTCTGCACCACGCCCTGCGAACCGATTACGTCATCGTGCATGAAGGTGAAATCCGACTTGTCCAACGGCAACGAGACATTGAGTATCCCGTCGCGCTTGGGAGGGCCGCCGACAAAGACGGTGTTCACCGTGCGCGGATCCACGCCTGCACTGAAGTGACAGGTAGCACACGCGGTCTGCCCATCACTGCCGACCTGCATATCCCAGAACAGCGCTTTACCTAATCGAATTGCGGCGGCTGTATCTTTCACATAGTTGGTCAGGTTGGGCAAGGGGACTGCCACCGTCTTGAGCGAATCGGGTATGGCTCCCGCCAGGGCCTGTCCTGCCATCAGCAGGGAGCACAGCAGAGAAAATGCCAGCTTACTCCTTTTTGATATATATCGAGTTGTGGTATACATGTTAGCTCCTCCGATAAAGTTACTGTTTCAGCAAACCACAAGCTGTGGTTTGTTGCCTTGCTGCTCTCCGCAATAGCGCCTTGCATCACGGCAGCTATCCCGAAGTCTTTATCCCCACTTTAAATATATTTTTTATGTCTATTAACCACGGTGCTTACGCCATTTATCCCACAAGACCGGGGGTAGGATGCTTCCCTCAAAAACGGCAAGCATCCATGTTCGTCATTTTTACTTGCTACGGCCATCATTACGATTAGAAAACTATTTGCTACTTGATGTAGGTACTGCTGCTTGCCGTGTTGTTTGCCGTGTTGGGGTCAGCCACTTGGGAAGTAGCTGTCACCGATGGTGTAATGGTGACTCTGCGCTTGAGCGGCTGCACGACCACACTGACGGTCACGCTGCCGCCGCCGGGCATGGTGTACAGGTCGCATCCGAACTGATAATTGTAGGGTGGGTAGTAACAATTGCCCTGACTGCTTGTAGCCGATACTACAGAGTAATCCTGCGGTACAAAACCACTGAGCACCACCTGGCTCGCCGTGTCCGGGCCCTGGTTATTCACCACTACGGTATAGGTCGCGGTGCCATTCACTGTGGCTGTAGCAGGTCCACTCATACTGACCGTCAGGTCAGCGCTACCGGTAACGGTAGTAGTGACTTGTGCGCTGTCATTGCTGCTATTCGGGTCTGTTACATAATACTGTTGCAGAGCGGCTTGCAACTGCCCGCTGCCGGTACCGCTATAGTTCCCGGTGTAGGTTATAGTCCATACCGAACCGTGTTTGAGGCCGCCGCAGAAATTTGCTTCGTAGGAATTATAATATCCGTCGCAACCTGTGCTGCTGCCATAGAAGCCCGACGTGATGGCTATGCCGGGAAAAGTCATCATGGCTCGTACCGGGCCGCTGCCATCAGGTCCGTGGTTGGTTACCGTCACCGTGTAGGTGATGGGTGCGCCAATGCTTACCTCCGCCGCCGAACTGGTGACGGTCACCGCCAGATCTGCCTCGCCGCTAACCGTCACAAAAGTGTTCGTGGTGTTATTGTTGTAATCAAGATCACGGACATCGCTAGTGTCAGGGCCCGCACTCGCGCTAACAACCAAAGACCCGGTCATGCTGAATTCCACTACCATTGTCACCGAAGCATTTGCGCCCACAGCAAGCGTATTGGTCGTGCATGCAACTGTCCACAAATCGGTCGTACAGGTTGCCTGTGCGGAGTTGACTGAAATCACCCGTGTGTAATAGGGAAAATTCAGGGAAGCCCTGGCACCAGTGGCATCAGGGCCGGCATTGCTGACTTGCATCGTGTAAGTAACTTGCTGCCCAGTGGTCGCCGAAGACAAATTGCCACTCAGCGTCACCCCGATGTCGGCATAATTTCCGACCAGCGTTTGCTCGCTGGCGGTATTGTTGGCCAGGTTGGAATCTCCCAAGGCCTGCACCTCTGCCGAATTTTGCAAGGTGGTGCTGGCAATGGCGGGGGTGACCATGATACTGACTGTGGCGCTGGCACCTCCATTGAGTTGGCCCAGAGAACAGCGCAAGGATTTCTCGCCATAGTAGGGTGTGTCGGACAAGAGCGTGCAGCTTCCCTGGCTGGCGGTATGGGATACGTAAGTGGCGTAGTAAGCATTGGGTAAATGGTCGCTCAGAACCACGTCATTGGCGATCCCAGCTCCGGTATTGCGGACAGTGACAACATAGGTCACATTTTGTCCTGCTTTGACTGGATCAGGGCTGTCGCTCATGCTCAAGGCAAGATCGGCGTTGCCATTGATCACCGTGCTGGTAGTAGCGCTATCATTTGCACTATTGGCATCTGCGGTGATGCTGCTGACTGTAACGCTATGGCTTAAGGTGCCATTCAGATAGGGCTTTACCATCACAGTTACGGTTGCGCTGGCACCAGCAGACAGGGTGCCGATTTGGCAGGTTGCGCCAGTGCAAGTGCCCAGCGTGGAGGTCGCCGACACCAGCGTAGTATTGCCGGGAATCCCGCCGATTTCTACTTTTTGGGCAGCTTCCGTACCACTATTGCTGACAACGGTGGTGTAAGTCAGGTCACCCCCCGCCTGAACCGGGTCAGGGCTATCTGCGATGGTCACTGCGAGATCGGTACGCGGGCCGAAAGCGCTATCCAGAACACCTTCTGTATCATAACGAACAACGCCAAAATCGGCATCATACCCACTGTTGTGCCGCACCATGCCCACAGCAATCGCTTTATTGTCACCTTGCAATGCCAGGTTATACAGCGATGAGGAATAATTATCCGGTATGAAATCGGTGGACGCTACGCCGTTTGTGCCGTAACTCGTATCCAGGCTGCCATCTGCCAGTAAACGCGCCACGGAAAAACCCGGCACCGTAGTCTGCCCGCCTGCGATCAGTTTGCCATCGCTTTGCTGGGCAAGGGCGCTGGCTGTTCCGGTCAGGGGCCTGGAAATTCCGCTGACGCCGAAGCCATTGTCAAGTTGACCGTCGCCGTTATAACGCGCCAGTGCCCACTGGGATGTGTATGTGGGTTCGTCATAATAAAAACCGGCAAGCACGAGTTTGCCATCAGCTTGCTGAATGAGGTCAAATGCTCGTTCATATGAACCGCCCATATCGGTAGTAACTTTACCGCCTGTGCCGAAAGTGCTATCCAGGATGCCCTCACTGGTGTAGCGCACCAGGGCAAAGTCCCAGCCGGTAGCCGTCTCGGCAAATCCGCCGGCGACAATCTTGCCGCTGCTTTGTACTACTACGCCACGTGCTTCATCAGTGTAACCGTCAAAATCGGTACGGACTTTACCGCCGGAACCAAAGGCGTTATCCATGCGCCCGCTTTTGGTCACGCGCGCCAGGGCAAAATCCCCATCCGAATCCCCCGCCGCGACAATCTTGCCATCGCTCTGTATGACCAAGGCGTACACATATTCATAATAGCCACCCAGTTCAATGAACACTTTGCCGCCCGTGCCAAAGCCGGTGTCTACCGTGCCATTGGCATTAAAGCGGGCAATAACAAAATGGGTGCCCGTGCCAGTTGATCCTGGCACCGCCGATCCGGCAATAACGATCTTGCCATCCGCTTGTATCACGACTGCATGTATTTCTTCGTTACAGGGACACCCCGCCAGATCAAGCGTGGTCTTGCCCGCTGTGCCAAAACTGGTGTCTAATCGGCCATCCGGCAAATAGCGGGCGAGTGCAGCGTTGTAACCGGAGGAGCCACCGCTTTCACCCGCCACGACAATCTTGCCGTCAGCCTGGATGGCGGTGGCGGTGGCCAGATCGTAGTTCCCGAAATCCGTCATCACTGCCCCTAGGGGAACGGCATGGGCCAGGTTGAAATTGGCCAGCAGGGACAGCGCGATACCCAAACATATATTGCGTAGATTGCGTAGCATGTTTCTCTCCTCACATAATTAAGTTTCAATACCAAATCGTTCAGGGTGCAAAATTTCAACCAATCGGGTTTACAAATCAGCGCGCTATTCAAAGTACGGCGTAATAGCCGCCCTCCATGGAAGGCGGCTAATGCGAGACCTTTTCCCACTTAAACCTAAAAAATGCAGTTGAATTGTTATCCCATGGTGCAAACCCTCTCCCCTAGCCGACTTCGCCCCCCTCGCTTCGCTCTCCCCAGCGGGAGAGGGGAATAAAGTCCCTCTCCCGCTGGGAGGTGTTTCTCCTTAGTGTTCATGGCCACGGGGTGCCATCGGATTTAAGATTGTATTTACCCACGGTGCTGCCCGTAATGCTGTCGAATATATTGAAACTGAAATTGGTGTCGGGAGAACCTGCCTGCACATCGGAATAAATTCCGCCTCCATTCCCCGTCACACCATTGTGCAAGACACGGATATTTGCACCTTGTGCAAAAAGGCCATTATTGGCGTTGTTGGTAATGGTGTTTTCACTGATCGCCAGCGTGGCACCGCTGGCGGATATTCCAGAACCGCCATTGCCATTTATTTTATTACTGCTGATCACACCTTCCGTTTGATAGGTGTAAATGCCATCATTGCTATTCTGGCTGATGGCATTACCGATAATAGTGATGGATTCATTTGTCCCACAGCTAATGCCGTAGGTATTTCCATAAATTTTGTTATCTGCAATAACTGCGTTTTTACCATACCAGCAAGCAATGCCTGCGCTCTGATTATTGTTGCTGATAATGTTGTCACTGATCACCGGCGAGCCGCCGTAAAAACCCAGGCCATCCGAAATTTTGTTGCCACTTACCAGAATGGGATCTCCGCTTTGTATGTAGATGCCCGCGCCATTCATAGTATTATTGTTGGTAACGGTGTTATCACGTAACACCACATCATTACCCTTGATATAGACCACCGCATCATTCACGATCGTGTTGCTGAGCGTAAACCCTGAAACCATCACATTGGAGGTATTGATAGTCAGGGTGGGCGTGGTCGTGCTGGCCGCCTTGATGGTGGTGACGTCGCGTCCCGATCCTTGCAGGGCAACATAGTTTTTCATCACAATATTTTCTACATAAGTCCCTGGCCACACTTCAATGATGTAGGGATTGGTGACACCCGGCGTGATGGCATTCAGCGCGGCAGTAACAGTGGTGTAATTCCCGCCACTTTTAGCGACAATGATTTTTGCTTTAGGTGCAGCAGTTGCGGCAAGGCCCTGACCTGGCAGATACCCCACGGAAATAATGGACAAAAAGACATAGGCTACGAATTTTCGCTTTAGCATGTTGACTCTCCCTTGAGTGACTAAAAATTCCTAAATGATCATTCCTTTCCATATACCCTAAAAAACGCAGTTGAATTTTTATCCCATGGTGTAAACCCTCTCCCCTAGCCCCTCTCCCACAGGGAGAGGGGAACAAAGTCCCTCGCCCTCTGGGAGAGGGGTTGGGGTGAGGGAACACTCGTTGCTAGCTTGCCTCAGAGCATAATTACGACCATGCAACTGCGGTTTTTAGGTTTAAATAAAGTCATTGCCGCAGACCCTGGCAGCTATGCTATGGTCACTCAGCCACACTAGCCTACATATAAAATCCCTATGTTGGCTATTCCAATCTTGCTATTTTTACTCTCAATCTGGCCGCCACTATCTTTATAAATAACTATTACTATCAAATATAACCTTATGTTTTTGGATAAAGTCTTGCTAAATTCAGGCGCTGCACGGCTATATCGGAATATGAATTTCTGTTCGGCTCTGCGCAGAGTCAACAGCATTATGCGGAGTTAAATAAAGAGCAAAGCTGGGCAGATCGCGCAGTTGGTGACCACTGCCAGGTAGCCAACCACCATATATGTGCTGATAGGTTTCGCGCATCGTGTAATAAGGGCCAGCATGTAAAAACACGGCGTATTTCCCGCCTGCCAGCGTTTGTACGCCCAGATCACCGGTAGTTTTTAAGGACTTGCGCAGGGACAGACAGGCGTCATAACGAATCTTCCCTGCGGCAGTGATCTGCGGATCATCATGGGTAATACCAATGAATTGGGTTTGTTCATCTACCAGCGTGTGCTGATAGGCCAGCGGCATAAGTGCTGACCATGCTTGTTGGGCCGCCTCTTGGTAATGTCCAGTTTTACGGATAAAAAGCAGTCTTTGTTCAGGCAGCGTCCGAATATCGGCAGGCAGATCCACCGCTGGCTCAGGTGATAAAAAAATATCGCCCGCTACCTTGTCTTGCAGGGAGTCATTTTTTGTTGGCTGCACCCGATACTGCGATGGCGAGACTCCAAAATATTGCTTGAATGCCTTGGCAAAAGCTGCCGATGTTTCATAACCAAGAGCCAGGGCAATATTTGTAATAGTGTCTTTGCTGTATCGCAACTTGAAAGCGGCGCGATCCATGCGCAACCGATATACATAATGATGCAACGTCTCCCCGACATAGGCGCTAAATATACGGTGGAAATGAAAAGGAGAAAGGCAAGCGACTTTAGCCAGACACTCTAAGGATAACTGTCCTCCAATATGATCCTGTATGTGGATCAAGGCCTTGTTTACTTTTTGAGAATATAAATCTTTCTTTGCATCGATAGCCATAAGCTCCTCCCGCCAGTACGACAGAAATTCCTGGCCTTCCCCGTAATACGGGATGAAGGCAGCATGTGTTATGTCACGACTTTTGCAGTACTTAACTCAACGAAAGCGATGTTATTGCCAGTAAACGCCACTGTCTGTGGGTATCCGAAATGCTGTATTGCCTTTAAATGCCTCAGCAATTGGCTACTCTTGTGTGAACCACGCTCCACCTTGTTCTGCTATACCCTGCCCGGTGGGGGAGGCTGGGTAACAACTAACTGTTAATCAAAAATGCAGACAATGGCAGCTGTATGCTTTCGCTGCTGTGGCATAACAGACAGCCACGATTGAGGCCTGCTTCTGTCCTGGATACTAAAACGTAATCTGCTTTAACATCTGACCATGCCACCATTACATGCTCATTTTTTTTCTTCGGATAAAAAGTCAAATGCCTCAAATTAACGGAAGGCCCGGACAAGGAGAGAGATTGTTTGGGCATCATGTATAGAGAAGCAGCGCCCTGGTCACTGGAAAATGCAATTTGCACGATATGTTTTTGTGCGTCGAGTACCTTGCCTCCTTGTAGTTGAATATGTGCAAACTGTGGTGCAACCAGAGGAAAGCGCAACCCCGTTTGTGTGGCTACCCACTGCTCTAAAACCGGGGGCTTATCGGTAGTAATGTCCAGCAGGTGTCTATCTTCATTCACAGCAAGATGAGCGCCTATAACCCAATCTAAATGGGTATTGCGGGAGTATATAAATAAGGCCACCACTAAAACCAGGCTGGTTAAAACAAGAGGGCATATCCAAAGCCATGATCGTCGGACGAACTGTTTTTGGCGATTTTTTTGCAGCATGCCGCCAATGTGCGATCTAACATGCGCTGGTGCGGGCGATGTTCTCAAGCTGCTACGAAGCAGCAATAGAAATGCCCTTTCTTGCTCCAATGTAATCCTGCAAGCAGCGCAAGAAGCTAAATGTGCTTCAATCTCTGCAAGCTCACTATTTTGATATAAACCCTCCAGATAGAATGAGAGTTTTTTTTGTATCACTTCACAAGACATCAACATGCCGCTCCAGACAAAAATTGTTTAATACGTGCCCGCCCGCGTGACAAGCGAGACATGACTGTTCCTACCGGGCAATTAAAAATTGCCGCTATCTCTTTATACTCCAGACCTTCTTGATCGCGCAGCATGACCATCATTCTCAAACTAACGGGTAAAGAGGCAAAAGCCCTTTCCATATCTATCTTGAGATCGCAAGTAGAATGAACAGCAAGAGATAAAAATATTGGGTCTTCATCATCGCGCTCACCCAGAAGGACCTCATGTTTACGTTGGCGATAAGTATTCAAAAATAAATTCTTCATGATAGTAAAAAGCCAGGCTTTGCAATTGGTATCGTGGGTATAAAGATGTTGGCAATGGGTGGCTTTTAAATAGGTTTCTTGGGACAAATCTTCAGCGTCATTCACGGAGCCTGTTAGCACCATGGCGAAGTTATAAAGAGAATCAATATGATGCAAAATCATATCCTCGAACATCTTGTTGTCCACTATTATTATTCTCCCTCTTGTATGTCTATAAACACATGGGGCGGTCTAAATATTCCCGGGCTTGCCATTTTATTTTGGATGCGCTTGAGCAGCGGACGGCCCGGACCAACTATCGCACGGTGCGTCTCAGTTATATTTGGATGCCACCTGAGCCCTAAACAGAAAAAATTCTGGGCGAAAA
>JAUSKS010000332.1 GCA_030646595.1 Gallionellaceae bacterium
TAAAATAGACACCCTAAAAGGTGTATTTATAAAGCACCGCCGTGGCGGCTAAAATAAAAACTGATAACAAATATCCCATAAAATTCAGATAAACTTTTTTCTTGGTACAAGCTAACGCTGAAAAATAATACACCAAAACTCGGCATGCAAAAAAATACGCCGCCAAAATTGCTCGATCAGTTGCACGATAAAATTCATCTGAAACACTATAGCATACGAACTAAGCAAGCCTATTTATACATGGCGGCATAAGCCGTATCCGTTCGAGGTGCGGCCAAATGTATCGAACCGCAATATGCTTTTCATTTATCTCGCCATGTATAATCTGGCATCTTCCCAAAAGCTGAATCGCTGAATATGAGTTCGTTGAACATCGTCATCCTCGCCGCCGGCAAAGGCAAGCGCATGCACTCGGATAAGCCCAAGGTGCTGCATGCCCTGGCTGGCCGCCCGCTATTGCAGCATGTGCTGGAAACAGCGACACAACTTGCACCCGGCAAAAATACTTGCGTGGTATATGGCCATGGTGGTGAAGCAGTGCCACAGGCCATGGCGCGATATGGTGCGAGTTTTGTGTTGCAGGAGCCGCAACTGGGTACCGGCCATGCAGTGCAACAGACTTTGCCACATCTGCATGATGGCGGCATGACGCTGGTGCTATATGGTGATGTGCCGCTCATTCAACGCGCCACGTTGGAAAAAATGTTGACCCAGCCACAGGCACTCACCCTGCTTACACTGAATCTTGACAACCCCAGCGGTTACGGGCGCATCGTGCGTGATGCTGCAAACAACGTCAGCTGCATTGTGGAAGAAAAAGATGCGACAGCCGGACAACGGACTATTCAGGAAGTGAACACGGGCATATTGGCTGTGCCCACTCATTTATTGCGCAGCTGGGTGGGGAAGCTAACAGACAACAATGCTCAAGGCGAATATTATTTAACGGATATCGTCGCCATGGCCGTAGCACAAGGAGTAGCGGTACAAGCGGTGCAACCGGCGCAGGCGTGGGAAGTAATGGGGATTAACAGCAAAGTGCAATTGGCCGAATTGGAACGCATCTGGCAGCAAGAGCAGGCGCAGCAATTATTGATGCAAGGCGTCACTCTGGCGGACCCTGCGCGCCTGGATGTGCGCGGCAAGCTGGTATGCGGGCGCGATGTGGAGATAGATGTCGGCTGTATTTTTGAGGGCGAAGTTACGCTTGGGGATAATGTTCGAGTAGGCGCTTACAGCGTGATTCGTGACGCGCGTATTGGTGCCGCTACGCATATCGAACCGTATACGCATATCAATCAGGCGGACATAGGTGAGCATTGCCACATCGGCCCCTACGCCCGGCTGCGTCCGGGCAGCAAATTGCACAATGAGGTACATATCGGCAATTTTGTGGAAGTTAAAAATAGTGAAATTGCCCACGGCAGCAAAGCGAATCACTTGAGCTATATAGGCGATAGCAGTGTCGGCAGTCGCGTTAATATCGGCGCGGGCACCATCACTTGTAATTACGATGGCGCGAATAAACATCGCACCGTTATTGAAGATGATGTATTCATCGGCTCCAACACACAGCTGGTTGCGCCGGTAAAAGTGGGGCGCGGGGCGACCATAGGCGCGGGTTCTACCATCACCAAAGATGCGCCGGAAAAAGAATTAACCTTGTCGCGCGCCAAACAAATGACCGTGCCCGGTTGGCAGCGACCTGTAAAAAAGGTGACGGGTGAGAAGTAATGAGCGACGATACCATCCTGGCGCGTTGCGTCACCCCTTACTTGTCACCTGTCACTAATCACTGGAGTTAACATGTGTGGAATTGTTGGTGCCATCGCACAACGTAATATTGTGCCTGTCTTGCTGCAAGGCTTGCAGCGTCTGGAATATCGCGGCTATGACTCAGCTGGCCTGGCAGTGGTGCACAACCGACAGTTGCAGCGGGTACGCAGCACCGGGCGCGTGGCCGAATTAACTAAAAGCAGCGCCAATACCAGCGGCCACCTCGGCATTGCCCACACGCGCTGGGCTACCCACGGTGTGCCGAGTGAACGTAACGCCCACCCGCATCTTAGCAATGAACTGATCGCCGTAGTGCATAACGGCATCATCGAAAACTATGAAGAAATTCGCGCTCGTCTTACCGCTCAAAATTATATTTTTACTTCCGATACCGACAGCGAAGTAATTGCACATCTTATTCATAGCCACTATGTGCGCAATCATAATTTACTGCTGGCCACCCAAGCGGCGCTGGCGGAGCTGGTAGGCGCTTACGCCATCGGCGTGGTAGCGGCGGACAATGACACGCACATGATCTGCGCGCGCAAAGGCAGTCCGCTGCTATTGGGCGTGGGCAAAGGCGAGCATTTCATCGCCTCGGATGTATCGGCCTTGCTGTCTGTGACCAAAAATGTGGTGTATCTGGAAGAAGGCGATGTGGCCGAAATCAGCCTGCATGGTTACCGGATTTTTAATGCGCAGGGCGTAGCGGTAGAGCGTCCTGTACATATCAGCGAAATGAGCAGCGAAAGCGTGGAGCTGGGTGAGTACCGCCACTACATGCAGAAAGAAATTCACGAACAACCGCAAGCGCTGGCGGACACGCTGGAAGGGGTGTGCAACAGCCAGACCCTGGTCCCCGGTATTTTTGGCGCGGAGGCAGCAGCTACTTTTGCTCAAATAGACAGCCTGCTCATCCTGGCCTGCGGCACCAGCCATCACGCGGGCATGGTAGCGCGCTACTGGCTGGAAGAAATTGCAGGCATTCCCTGCACCGTGGAAATCGCCAGCGAATATCGCTATCGCGTCAGCGTGGCTAATCCGAAAACACTGGTGGTGACGATTTCGCAATCGGGCGAAACTGCTGACACTTTGGCTGCGCTCAATCATGCCAAGTCTTTGGGCCACAACCATACCTTATCCATTTGCAATGTGCCGGAAAGCGCGCTGGTGCGGCTTTCCAAGCTGCGGCTGTTGACACGCGCCGGCCCGGAAATTGGCGTTGCTTCCACCAAGGCGTTTACCACGCAATTGGCTGCCTTGTTTCTGCTCACACTGGTGCTGGCCAAACTACGCGGCAGGCTGGGCAAAGAAGAGGAGCAGCGTCATTTACATGCGCTGCGTCACTTGCCCAGTGCGGCACAGGCAGTGTTGAAACTGGAACCAGAGATTGCCCATCTGGCCGAGCATTTTGCTGATAAACAGCATGCACTCTTTTTAGGGCGTGGCCTGCATTATCCGATTGCATTGGAAGGTGCGCTCAAGCTTAAAGAAATTTCTTATATCCACGCCGAAGCCTATCCAGCCGGAGAGCTCAAGCACGGCCCGCTGGCGCTGGTGGACAAAGACATGCCAGTGATTGCTGTAGCGCCAAATGATGCGTTGCTGGAAAAACTGAAATCGAATCTGCAGGAAGTACGTGCCCGTGGCGGCGAGCTTTATGTCTTTGCCGATGCCGGTACACGCTTGCAATCCAGCGCAGGCGTACACCTGATGCAAATGCCCGAACACGCCGGCTATTTGAGCCCGATACTGCACACCATCGCGTTGCAACTGTTGGCCTACTATGTGGCTTTGAAAAAGGGTACGGATGTAGACAAGCCGAGAAATCTGGCCAAATCAGTTACGGTAGAATAATTAATTTAATGGAGTCGTGCATCTGAGGAGGCGCGCTTGAATGCTTCTACAATGTCCGGATCAAATTGCTGGCCTGCCGCTTCTTGCAGGCGGCGCATTGCTTCCTCGGCTGGAACCCCCTTGCGGTAAGGGCGGTCGGCGGTCATGGCATCAAAGGTATCGGCTACTGCCAGGATACGTGCAGCCAATGGAATTTCCGTCCCGCGCAAGCTGCCGGGATAGCCTTGGCCGTTGTACCACTCATGGTGATGACGTATGGCGGGGATGAATTCACGAAACAAGTGCATCTTGGAAAGAATTTGTGCGCCGTCATCCGGATGATGTTTAACGATAGCATATTCCTCCTCGGTCAATCTGCCGGGCTTATTGAGTATGGAAGACGGCACACCGATTTTACCAATGTCATGCAACAGCCCCACTATTTTCAATCCTGCCAGTTGCTGTTCATTCCAGCCCAGGGCTTTACCTATCATAAGCGCATAGTTTGTGACCCGTTTAGAATGGCCAGCCGTCCACGGTGATTTTTTCTCCACTGTCTCCGCCATGCCTAGCACGGTTTCCTCCGTTTGTTCCTGGAGGCGCGAGAACAGGTGGCCCAGCTCTGTGGAGATGCCGATCATATTTACCATGGCCAGGCACAATGAAATCTTGCGGTCATTCAGCGGATCACGTTCGCTCGACCTGAATTCGCCAAAAATAGCCATGCCCTGTGCCCGCTCCTTATGCACAATGGGGATGCATAGAACATTCGTTTCCTGGTCGCCAAACAGCAATACCGATTCACTGGCACTTAAATTATCGTGTCGTTGTAACAGGCCGAATTGCTTGCTGTGCATGAAGCGCCATAACAGCGGACATTGTTCTTCCGTCACTTGGGCGAGTAGTGATTTCCCTTGGGGGAGATTTCTTACCGAATGAACTGCTCGCACCTCAAGTTTTGTGGCGGATACATCCAATATCGCAATGCGGCACCAGGTCACTTTGGCTGAATCAGCGAGAGTTTTTGCAAACTGCTGGAGTATTTCCCGTTCACCGGCAGACGAGCTTAACAATTGGCTGGTTTCCACCAGCTTTGCCAGTTCCATTGCCTGCTCGCGTATAGAATTGTCTTGATTGCGTAGCAGGGTTTGGACTTGCCCGGCCATGTCATTAAACGCGCTAACGACGGCGCTGATTTCATGGCCATAAGCCTGTTCAATCGATTGGCTGAAGTCTCCCGCAGCCAAACGCTGGGTACCAGCGCGGAGCCGGAACAAAGGCTGAAAAATAAATTTATTTCCGAACCAGGCAAGTGCGAGCAGAATTAGAAGTTCGCTACCCACCAAGAATGGCTGCAAGGCTGCGTTGCGGCTCAGCCAATAATCTACGCCTAGCATCAGGCTCAGCAGCAGAATCAAGCATGTCATTAGCAGACGGATATTCATGCTCCCCCTTATTTTTTAATGCGGAATAATAACCTTAACTGGTAAAAATCACCCGCAGCAATAGTGCCAATAATAAGATGGCCACCAAGCCTAACAAGCGGTTTCCCCTTCTTTGTTGCGCCGAAATTTCAAGCAAGACATTTTCAATTCCGGTTGCGGGATTAATGCTCATGCGCTGATGCAGCAAACGCGGCAATTGCGGCAGCAAGGTGGCATAGTTGGGCGCTTCCGTGCGCAAGGCTTTAATCAATCCACGCCAGCCTATCTGTTCACTCATCCAGCGCTCCAGCCAGGGCTTGGCGGTCTTCCACAAATCCAGTTCGGGATCGAGCTGTAAGCCCAGCCCTTCGATATTCAACAAAGTTTTTTGCAGCAGCACCAGTTGCGGTTGAATTTCAATACCGAAACGGCGCGAGGTTTGAAACAGGCGCAACAGCACACGACCGAAAGAAACTTCGCGCAAAGGCTTGTCGAAGATAGGCTCGCACACCGCGCGTATGGCGGATTCCAGCTCATCTACCCGCGTCTCGGCAGGTGCCCATCCTGATTCGATGTGGACTTGCGCCACACGTTTGTAATCGCGGCGGAAAAAAGCCAGGAAATTTTGTGCCAGATAATTTTTATCGCTATCTGTGAGCGTACCCATGATGCCGAAATCCAGCGCGATGTAGCGCCCATCCGGCGCAACCTGCACATTGCCGGGGTGCATGTCGGCATGAAAGAAGCCATCACGAAATACCTGGATATAAAAAATTTCCACACCATTGGTGGCCAGCTTGCCGATGTCTATGCCCAGCGCGCGCAACTCATCCACGCGACTGATGGAAATGCCATCCATGCGTTCCATCACCATCACTTCTGTGCTGCACCAATCCCAATAAACTTCCGGCACGGTGAGTAAAGGCGAGTTGGCAAAATTGCGCTTTAACTGGCTGGCACAAGCAGCCTCGCGCATCAGGTCCAGCTCGTCGTACAAATGTTTTTCAAATTCAGCCACCACCAGACGCGGCTTGAGGCGTTTTCCATCTTCCCACCAGCGTTCCATTAAACTGGCGCAAATGTCGAGTAGCGCCACATCATGCGCGATGATGTGCGCGATGCCGGGGCGTAAAATTTTCACGGCGACTTCCCGTCCATCCGGTAACACCGCGAAATGCACTTGCGCCACTGAAGCACTGGCGGTCGGTATTTCGTCAAAACTCTGGAATACCTCGCTCAGTTTTTTCTTGTACACCGCTTCCAGCAAGGCCACCGCTTGCGCGGAAGGAAAAGGCGGTACCTGGTCTTGCAGTTTGGCCAATTCATCCACAATATCGCTGGGCAATAAATCTCGTCGTGTAGAAAGCATCTGGCCAAACTTGACGAAAATGGGCCCCAGGTTTTCCAGCGCCAGGCGCAATCGTTGCGCACGGGGCGCAGAAAGATCGCGCGCAAAAAGGATAAAGTTGAGCGGAACCAGCAGCCAGCGTGTGCGCGCATGAGCCAGCAGAAATTCATCCAGGCCAAAGCGCAGCACGACAAAAATTATTTTTAAGAGGC
>JAUSKS010000002.1 GCA_030646595.1 Gallionellaceae bacterium
CATTCTTCCAGCAGCTGGAGATGTTCTGGTTTAGTCGCCAACTCACCGAACGGCACTTGGTGCGAACGCCAATTGCCTTCGGCTGGTTTGCCGTCCACTTGCTTGGGGCCAGTCCAGCCTTTAGGCGTCTTCAAAATAATCATCGGCCAGCGTGGCCGCTCGGTGATGCCTTCTACGCGCGCCCGTTGTTGTATAGCCCGTATCTCGGCAAATACGGTATCGAGCGTGGCGGCCATCAGTTGATGCATCGCCTCCGGTTCGGAACCTTCTACGAAATAAGGGCGATAGCCATAACCAATAAACAGGCTTTTGAGTTCCTCGCGCGGGATGCGTGCGAGCAAAGTGGGGTTGGCAATTTTGTAGCCATTCAGGTGCAGAATGGGCAGCACCGCGCCATCGAGTGCCGGATTCAAAAATTTGTTGGAATGCCAGGCGGTAGCGAGCGGCCCAGTCTCAGCCTCACCATCGCCCACTACACAGGCAACGATCAGATCGGGATTGTCGAACGCGGCACCGTAGGCGTGCGAAACGGAATAGCCGAGTTCACCACCTTCATGAATCGATCCTGGCGTCTCGGCGGTGACATGGCTGCCAATACCACCGGGAAATGAAAATTGCCGGAACAACTGCTTCATGCCTTCAGCGTCGCGCGCCATATTGGGATAGAACTCGCTGTAACTGCCTTCGAGCCAAGTGTTGGCCACCAGGCCCGGCCCACCGTGGCCGGGACCGGCTACGTAAAGTACATTGAGATCATGCTGCTTGATGATGCGATTGAGATGCGCGTAGATAAAATTCAGCCCCGGCGTCGTGCCCCAATGTCCAAGCAACCTGGGCTTCACATGCTCGATTGATAACGGCAATCGCAGCAAGGGATTATCCAGCAGATAAATCTGCCCGACCGAAAGGTAGTTCGCCGCGCGCCAGTAAGCATGGATCAGCGCCAGTTCCTGCGTAGAAAGTGGAGCGGGTGCAATCCTTGAGGCCAATGCTTGATTCAAGCCAGTTTGATTCATGATAGACCCTCCTTTACGGGTTACTGCGTTAGCAAGCGGGCTGCTTCCTCCGCCAGAAGTTGTGACTCATTCACCGCAATTGTCCACACTGCTATCGGGCTATCGTTGCGGCTGATGCAAGCGTCGGAGCCGACAGCGTTGTGATTGCGTTCGCGGTCTAGCACGATGCCTGCCCACTCCAAACTGCTAAGTATACGTTCGCGCACTATGGGTGAATGTTCGCCAACGCCCCCACCGAACAGGATCGCATCGGCACCCCCTAACACTGCAAGATAGGCACCCACATATTTGCGTGCGCGGTAGCCGTACAGGTCTATTGCGAGCTTAGCTGCTGGTTCGTTTGATGTGAGCAGCTGGCGCATGTCGCTGTCACCTGCCATACCGCGCAATCCTGACTCTTTATTTAACATAAGATCCAGTTCATCCACGGTCATGCCGCCCTCGCGCAGCAGATAAAGCAATACGCCGGGGTCAACATCGCCGCTGCGCGTGGCCATGACCAGCCCTTCGAGCGGAGAAAATCCCATTGAAGTCTCCTGTGGCGAGCCATTGGCAATGGCAGTGATCGAGCAACCAGCGCCGAGTTGCAAGGAGATCACTCGTCCACCGTTGGCAATCTCAGGACGCAGTTGCCGCCAGCGGCGCCACATGGCCTGGTGTGCAATGCCGTGGAAACCATAGCGGCGCAGACCATGGCACTGCGCAAGTTGTGGCGGCAGCGCATAACTGCGCGCCACCTCGGGCAAGGTTGAGTAGAAACCAGTATCGAACACCGCAACCTGAACGACATCTGTGCCAAGCAGCGCACGGCAGGCGTGCAGCCAAGTGAGAGCGCGCGGGTTATGCAGCGGCGCAAGTGCAGCAAGACGTTCAATTTCTGCCTCCACGTCCGCGTCGATTACGCAAGGTGCGGACAGCGTTACTCCGCCATGTACCACGCGGTGCACTACAGCATCCATCCGCTCGCTACCGATAAAATCACGCAGGGTATGTTCCGGTATTGCCTCGCCCGAATAATGTTGGGCAGTCAACAGCCGTAACGCAACGCCTTCACTGGCATAAAGCGCGAGCCGTACCGATGAACTGCCGGTGTTGACCGTAAGCAATTTCACTTTACTCTCCATGCTGGGCCGCCCGCCCGGGAAGCGAGCGTTTCCGGTTAAAATGTGACACCCTGGATATGAATCCTTCAGGGTTGGGCGGGTTACTGGCCTTGCCGCTCGATGAGCTGCTCCATCATCATCTGCATCATGTCCATGCGTTCCTCCATCATTTGATGCATGTTCATCATGCCCCTTCCCTGAGTACCGTGCAAGGCACAACTGAGTCCAGCCACGCTAGAAAGCGTGGAGATGAGCAGACTGAATGTGCTGATCTGGTTATAATGCGGTGAGATTTTACGTAGGTTGGTTAGCAGTTTCACCGCGTAACCCAACAGTTTTTTAATTAATGTTGGGTTACGCGATAAGGCCGCTAACCCAACCTACGCGGCTTCGACAAAGCGTTGGGGAAAGTGGCGGTACAGAACGGCATTGCGCCACAAGTGCAGGTGCGACGCTAACCACCTTCATACGCTTCTCCGCCCTAGGCGGGCTAGGTAACCCATGACTCAAGATGCAGACTTTCTAAAGACGACCAACGATTCTGGATTTCCGCTGCAAATTGCCGTGGAGCACCAAGTCAGAGATACAACCGCCAGCCATGGATGGCGTGTCCGCTACATTGAGCATTCGTGGATCAATCGACAAGACGGTCAAAGCGGGTTCATTGATCTAGTACTGGAAGATAAACATGGAACTACCTTCTTGGTTATCGAGTGCAAACGGGTCAGGGATGCAACTTGGCTCTTCCTTCCTTCAGATGGTGCCGATAAGAAACGCAATCATTCAAAGGCGTGGATTTCGCATCAATCAGATGGTGTAATGAAATCTTTTGACTGGGGAGACATAGCGATAGAGCCTTCATGCCATGAGGCCTTGTTTTGTGCTACCCGCGGTCAGTCTACCAATGATAAGCGGACAATGCTTGAGCGGATCGGGGGGGAATTGATTTCGGCGACAGAAGCACTTGCGTGGGAAGAGAGAAACCTTCAGCTACAAGGGAGGGCCTCTATATGGATTTATTTCAATCTCGTTGTAACTACGGCTGACCTTAAAGTTGCGAAATTCTCTCCAAAGGATATCTCGCTCTTTGACGGCACTTTAGCATCTGCGGATTTTGAAGATGTTCCATTCGTCCGATTCAGAAAGCAGATGGCTCTGCGCGAAACTTTGCTCCCATTAGATGACGATAAGAAAAAAAAGGGGGTATCTTATTCAAAGGAGAATACGGTGTTTATCGTCCGGGCCGATAAACTCTTGCACTTCCTCAGTCAGTTCGAAATACCGGAAGACAATCTCCGCCATATTCAATATAACTAACCCATTAGTTCATGAGTTCCCTTTGAATCTTCACTCGATTCAACCTCAACGCATTAACAATCACCGACACCGAACTAAAACTCATCGCCGCCGCCGCAATGATGGGCGAGAGCAGCAGTCCGAAAAATGGGTACAACACACCTGCCGCTATCGGGATGCCGAGCACGTTGTAGATGAAAGCGAAGAACAAATTCTGGCGGATGTTGCGCATCGTCGCGCGGGACAGGCGCACTGCGCGCACGATGCCGTTCAGGTCGCCCTTGACCAGTGTGACACCCGCGCTTTCCATCGCCACATCGGTGCCGGTGCCCATGGCTATGCCGACTTGCGCCTGCGCCAGTGCCGGTGCGTCGTTGATGCCGTCGCCCGCCATCGCGACGATGCGTCCCTGCGCTTGCAGTTGCTTGACGATAGCTGCTTTCTGCTCGGGCAAGACATCCGCTTCGATGCGGTCTATGCCCAGCTTGCGCGCCACCGCTTCCGCCGTGATGCGGTTGTCTCCAGTCAGCATGATGATCTGCACGCCTTCTTCATGCAGCGCGCGGATCGCATCCAGCGTGGAATCCTTGATTGGATCGGCCACGCCGATCAGCCCCGCCGCCTTGCCGTCTATCGCCAGCAGCATCACGGTCTGGCCGTCACTGCGCAGCGTATCGGCACGCGCGGCCAGTTCGCCGGGCGCGATGCCCAATTCTTCGAACAGCTTGAGGTTGCCCAGCACGACTGCGCGGCCTTCGACGGTTCCCGTCACGCCTTTGCCAGTGATAGAACGAAACTCGCTCACCGCGGTAAGGTTGATATTTTTTTCCTGAGCGCCCTTCACGATTGCCGCAGCCAGCGGGTGTTCGCTGGCGCGTTCCAGACTGGCACCCAGCCACAGCACGACGCCTTCTTCGAATCCGGCCAGCGCAATGACCGAGGTCAGTTTCGGTTTGCCCTCGGTCAGCGTGCCGGTCTTGTCCACCACCAGCGTGTTCACCTTCTCCATGGTTTCCAGCGCCTCGGCATTCTTAATCAGCACACCGAGCGTCGCACCGCGCCCGGTGCCGACCATGATGGACATCGGCGTGGCCAATCCCAGCGCGCACGGACAGGCGATGATCAGCACCGCCACCGCGTTGACGATGGCATGTGCCAGGCGTGGCTCCGGTCCCCAGATGCCCCATACTGCCAGCGTGATGAGCGCGATGCCTACCACTGCCGGAACAAAATAACCCGCAGTGACATCGGCCAGACGCTGGATAGGCGCGCGCGAACGCTGCGCTTCGCTGACCATCTTTACGATTTGAGATAACAGCGTATCCCTACCCACGCGCTCGGCGCGCATTAACAAACTACCCGTGCCGTTCACGGTCGCACCGATCAAGCGCGCATCCTTGGTTTTTTCGATGGGGATGGATTCGCCAGTGACCATGGATTCATCCAGCGAACTTGCACCTTCCAGCACCACACCATCCACCGGCACTTTCTCGCCGGGGCGCACGCGTAGCACATCGCCGGGCTGCACTTGCTGTAGTGGAATGTCTTCTTCGCTAATGATTTTTCCATTGGCATCAGCGCGCACGATACGCGCGGTCTTGGGCGCGAGACCGAGCAGCAGTTTGATCGCCGCGCTGGTCTGGCTGCGCGCGCGCAATTCCATCACCTGCCCCAGCAGCACCAGCGCCATGATCACCGCAGCGGCTTCAAAATATACCGGCACCATATCTCCCATGGTGCGCATCGTGGGTGGGAATATGCCCGGCAGCAACATGGCCACCACGCTGTATGTCCACGCTACGCCGACGCCCAGCGCAATCAGCGTGAACATGTTCAGATGCCGGTTGACCAGCGATGCCCAACCACGCTGGAAGATCGGCCAGCCGCCCCACAGCACCGCCGGGGTTGCAAGCGCGAACTCGATCCATTGCAGTGTAGTCATCGAAATAGATTCCGGCATCGCTTGCGGGAACAGGTCGGTGACCATAGCGATCACGAACACTGGTGCGGCCAGCGCCGTGCTGATCCAGAAGCGGCGCGTCATGTCTGTTAACTCTGTGTTGTCTTCAGTCGGCACATCGCGCGGTTCCAGCGCCATGCCACAGATCGGACAACTGCCCGGCTCACTGCGCACGATTTCGGGATGCATAGGGCAGGTGTATTCAACCGCGCCCGGCATCAGCGGCGTTTCAGGCTCCAGCGCCATGCCGCACTTCGGACAACTGCCCGGCCCAAGCTGGCGGACTTCCGGATCCATCGGGCAGACGTACATCACCCCGCCGGGAACCGGCGCGGATTGTGGGGATTGCGGATGGAGATATTTTTCCGGCGATGCCTGAAATTTTGCCAGGCACTTGGGATTGCAAAACAGATAAGTCTTGCCTTCGTGTTCGTGGCGCAGTTTGGTGTCGGGCGACACCGTCATGCCGCATACCGGGTCTTTAATAGGTTCTGCCATTGTGTTGCTCCTGACGTTTTAATCGTTGCGGGGTAAAGCGGTAGGAATATTATCCTGCTCGTGGTCATGGTCAGCTCCCGCCGGTTTGGGCATGGACATTACGCCCAAACCATAACGGTAAACCAATTCACCGCCATGCCATGCAGTGGACAAAAGCAAACTCGCCGCAAGCGCCAGCAGGGCAGTGAATAGCCAGCCCTTGCCTTTGCGGTGACGGTAGAGGTAAACCTCCCACGCCGCGATACCCAGAAGTGCTGCGAACGTAACCATAGCCCAGTTGCGGTGCTCAATCATGGCAAGGTGGGAAGGCTCGTCGTGGGCGACGGTATTAAATGCAACCCAGCCCGCAGCAACGGTGAGCACAGTGAATACAGTTCCGATCCACAGATTCCAGCGCGCGGTGATCGTCAATTGATTTTTCAGCCCGCTGTCTGATACGAAGTGAGAGAGCAGGTGCATTATTGCCGCCACAATCAGCAGCGCCACAGTGAAGTGAACAAAGATGGGGTGCCAGTTGGGAAGTATGGTTATCATCATCAATACCAGAATCGCACACCAGCCACCACGCGGGTTTCGCTAGTACGCTCGCCTGCTGCACGGGCGTAATTGGCCGTGCCGCCAAATTTACTGTTCCACTCTACACCGATATAGGGCGCGAATTCGCGTTTAATCTCATATCGCATGCGCACACCCGTGACCAAACTGCTCAAGCCTGATCCCAACTCGCTGGCCGCATCCTGTTTGCCGTAAAAATTCGCTTCCACGCGTGGTTGCATGATCAGTTTTTGCGTCAGCAGCAATTCATATTCCGCACTCAATCGTAATGCAGTGCGCCCTTGCTGGCCGATATACGCGGCGACATTCACTTCAAACCAGTAGGGCGCAAGTCCCTGTACACCCACTGCCAACCACTTTCTATCGGGAGCAAGTCCACTGTCGTAGCGCACCCCCAGCTGCGTATCCCAATAGGTAGTCGCCGCATGCCCCCACAATAATTCCGTGCGCGCTTCGTGCAGCTTGCCGTCATCTACTTCTCCTTCTGCTTTGAGCACAAATTTGTTGTAATCCTTGCCGCACCAACTTTGCAAATCGTAGGCATGAAAAGCGTTGTCGCGAGATTGCGCAGCTTCCAGTCGTTCTACCCGCAGCCCGCCCAGATAAGCTTCATCGGCCATTTTGTGCGATGCCATATGATCCACGCTGAAGCCGCCGGAATAAGCATGCGGATCACGCGCATCGGCAGGGGCAGTCCCGCCCTGCATGGACATTCCCTTCATTTCTCCACCGCTTGCATGATCCATGCCCTGCATGTCAACTGCCTGCGCGGCGGAATCGGGGTTCATCTTGCTATGATCCATGCCGGGCATACTGCTGTGATCCATATCGGCCATATCTTCAGCCGCAATGGCCTGCTGTGCCGTGACAAGGGTTATGCTGAATGCGGCTATAGCTAATATTTTCATTTGTTTTTTACTCATGATTTTTCTCCGCATTAAGCGACTACTACTTCGCGCATCATTCCCGCATCCATATGGAACATCAAATGACAATGCCATGCCCACCGCCCCAGTGCATCGGCCGTTACCAGAAAGCTGATGCGCTGTGCTGGTTGCACGATGATGGTATGTTTACGCACTTGCACGACACCTTCTGCACTTTCCAGCTCGGCCCACATGCCGTGCAAATGCATGGGATGTGCCATCATGGTGTCGTTCACGAATATCACACGGATGCGCTTGCCAGCAGGAAAATGCACGGGTGTGGATTTGCCAAACTCGAGCCCGTCCAGCGACCAGGTGTAGCGTTCCATGTTGCCAGTGAGATGCAATTCAATATCCTGCTCAGCTTCGCGTACACTCATGATGCCGGGTAAGCTGTGCAGGTCAGCGTAGGTCAATACTTTTCGACCGTTATTGCGCAAACCGATGCCAGGGTCATCCAGGTTGGTGCGAGGTGTATCCACGCGCATATCTACACTGGGACCGTATTCGCTTTTGGCGTGGCGTACCGGGGCTGCGGGTTTTGTTTCTTCCATACCGCTCATGCCACTCATGTCCATGCTGCTGTGATCCATAGTCATGCCCGGCATATCAGCCATGCCTTCCATGCCATGCTTGCTGTGATCCATTGCCATGCCGCCATGATTCATTCCAGCCATACCACCCATATCGCCCATCATGTCGTTCATGCTGAGCGGCTCCGGTTTATCCAGAGCAGGAATGGCTGCACTTAATCCAGTCTGCCGCGCCAGCGTGCCGCGCGCATAGCCAGTGCGATCCATGCTTTGAGCAAAAACGGTATAGGCCTCCTCGGTGGGGGAGACCAGCACATCATAAGTTTCTGCCACGCCCATGCGTATCTCGTCCACTGTCACTGGCTCCACATTCTGGCCATCGGCCTGCACCACAGTCATTTTCAAACCGGGAATGCGCACATCAAAAAAAGTCATAGCCGAGCTGTTGATGAGGCGTAGGCGCACCCGCTCACCGGGCTGGAATAATCCGGTCCAGTTGTCGGCGGGCGTGGTGCCATTCATCAAGTAGGTATAGGTATAGCCGGAGACGTCTGCCAGGTCGGTAGGGTTCATGCGCATTTCATTCCACATGCGGCGTTTGGCCAATGCAGCAGACCAGCCATCTTGTGCCACATCCTTGAAAAATTGTCCCACTGTGGGCTGATTGAAATTGTAATAACCGCTTTCCATTTTTAATTTTTTGAGCATGCGTGCGGAGGCTTCATCGCTCCAGTCTGCCAGCGTGATCACGTAATCCCGCTCGGACTTGATGGCATCGCCGAGCGCCGGTTCAATCACAATCGCGCCATACAGTCCCTCTTGTTCCTGAAACCCGGAGTGCGCGTGATACCAATAGGTGCCGGATTGTCGTACTTTAAATTGATAGGTAAAGGTTGCGCCCGGCGCAATGCCCGCGAAACTGATGCCGGGAACACCGTCCATTTGAAAGGGCAGGAGTATGCCGTGCCAGTGGATGGAGGTTTGTTCAGACAGCTTGTTGGTGACGCGAAGGGTGATCGTATCTCCCTCGCGCCAACGTAGTATAGGCCCCGGCAACGTCCCATTGACGGTGGTCGCCAGGCGCGTCTTGCCAGTAAAATTGACCGGCGTTTGGGCAATGGTTAAATCAAATTCAGTGCCGCTTAAAATTTGCGGCGTGCCAGATATTTTTGCCGTGGTCTGCGGCGCGGCCAGCAAGTTTTCCCACGGCACCAAACCTAAGGCAACGCCACTTGCCGCAACGCCTTGCAGAAATTTGCGCCGGGGCTGGTTGGGCGAGGTGCGTGCAGAGTAAATTTTGTGTTTCATGTTCTGAATCCCTGAAAAATATAATGGAGCAGCAGACATAGCGCAGCTGCCGAATGATTCGGGACGAGATTTATGGGTAAGCCATATTGCCGAACGACATCGGCGTGATGGAAATAAAGCTTAAAGACACTTGTCCCGCGTTAAACGCGAGCGAGCGGAGGCGGGTCTAGCGGGGCAGAGGCAAAAGATTGAAACACGGGGGAAAGACTGGGATGCGCCACAGAGGATAGCTGGATTTCCGCCATGGTAATGGCCGCGGTGTTCATATATCCGCAACAAGCCAGATGACAGACGCTGCAATTGTTGCAGCCAGAGTCTTTTCCTTCGTGATGCGAGGTAGATTGTTCCTGATTCACATCCATCTGATGTTGATGCGATTGATGCGAGGCTTGTTGCATGGCAGCAGACTGATTGTCGTTCTGCATGGCGATATGCATAGCCAAGGCGTTGCCACTGAACAGCGGCAGCCAAATGGCCAGTATAAGTGCAAGGAATTTTTTGAATGGGCGGAACATGCGGAGATACTGACGAATTTTTTTCTCGCTGTCAAATACGGGTTTAAACCTAACAACCGCAGTTCAAGCCACAGAGATTACAGAGGACACAGAGATGATGGTGCAGGCCCCACTTTTTACTACTTACCTGATGGGTGAGGAGGTCATTAACGACAACCCATTGCTGTTCTCTGTGAACTCTGTGTTCTCTGTGGCAAACAGCTTTTTCTAGGCTAAAATATTAAGGCATCACTTCAAAGCATTCTGTTTGCCATCACACATAGCTGGTCAATGGGGATGTCTTCAAGCAGTCACCCCGAACAAAGCACCCACTCCAGCCGTTACGGCCATCGCCAAGGCACCCCAAAAGCTTACGCGCGCAGCAGCAAGCATCACCGCAGCGCCACCGATGCGCGCAGCCAGTCCGCCTAATAGCGCGAGAAACACCAGCGAGCTGGCGGCAACAGTCCACATCAGCGCCGAGGTCGGTACTAACAAGACCAGCAAGAGAGGCAGGGCTGCGCCCAGTGAAAAAGTGCTGGCTGAGGCAAAGGCGGCTTGAATCGGCTGTGCGATGGACGTTGCGGAGATGCCCAGCTCGTCACGCGCATGTGCGCCGAGCGCATCGTGTTCCATCAATTGGACAGCGACCTGGGCAGCGAGTCCAGCATCCAGCCCGCGCTCTACATAGATCGCTGCCAATTCCTCGTGCTCATGCTTGGGGTCAGCGGCCAACTCCTTGCGTTCGCGATCCAGATCAGCGCTTTCAGTATCGGCTTGTGAACTCACTGAAACATATTCGCCAGCAGCCATCGACATGGCACCTGCCACCAGGCCGGCAACGCCGGTGACTAAAATACTTTTTGAACTGACTCCCGCTGCTGCTACGCCCAAGACCAAGCTGGCGGTGGAAACAATACCGTCATTTGCGCCCAGTACAGCGGCGCGTAGCCATCCAATGCGGTGTGTTCGGTGTTTTTCAATGTGTCTTCTCATAATATTCTTGTGCGCTTAAGGGCACCTCTAAAAATTCAAACTCCGTCGCGATACTGCGTTACTCACAAAAAATTACTCCTTACATATCACACATATGTGGCGTCGCAATTTTTTATTCGCGCCTTGTCTCGCTTAGGATTTTGAATTTTTAGAGGTGCCCTGAATGGTGTGCATATTATGCCTGGCTCAGCGCAAAAAATGACCCTTGCGGGGCAGATTCTGGCGGCTTATCTGCGGCTCCGGAACAATGCCCGCTCCTGCACCAGCGCGTAAATGGCTGGAATCACGATCAGCGTCAATAGGGTAGAAGAAATCATGCCACCGACCATGGGGGCGGCGATGCGGCGCATGACTTCGGAGCCAGTGCCGCTGCTCCACATGATGGGCAGCAGGCCGGCCATGATCGCAACCACAGTCATCATTTTTGGCCGCACACGCTCGACCGCGCCTTCCATGACTGCGGCATATAAGTCACCCAAACTAAATTGCTGGCCTGTGCGCTCACGTTCTTTTTGTAACGCATTCAAGGCATGATCTAGATAGATCAACATCACCACGCCAGTTTCCGCAGCAACCCCAGCCAATGCAATAAAACCTACTGCCACGGCCACGCTCATGTTGTAACCCAGTGCCCACATCAGCCACACACCGCCCACCAGCGCAAACGGCACTGACAGCATAACAATCAATGACTCGGTCACGCGCCGGAAATTGAGATATAGCAGCAGGAAAATAATCACCAGCGTCAGTGGCACGACAACTTTCAATTTGGCTATCGCTCGTTCCATGTATTCAAACTGGCCGCTCCAGGTGACGTAATAACCGGGCGGAAATTTGACTTGTTGCTGCACGGCTTTTTGCGCATCACGTACATAGCCACCGATGTCACGGTCACGAATGTCCACATAGATGTAAGCGGACAACAGTGCGTTCTCGGTGCGTATGGCAGGTGCACCTTTGGCTACTTCAATGCGCGCCAACTGGCCGAGCGGAATCATTGCGCCCGTCATGGTGGGCACCAGCACCTGGGTGGCAATCATTTGCGGGCTGGAACGCAATTCGCGTGGATAACGCACATTCACGCCGAAGCGCTCCAGTCCTTCCACGGTGGTGGTCACCGTCTCGCCGCCTAATGCCGTGCCGACCACTTCCTGCACATCATTGATGGTGAGGCCATAGCGCGCAAGCTGCATGCGATCCGGCTCGATGTTGAGATAATAACCACCAGTTAATCGTTCGGCATAGGCGCTGGTGGTGCCGGGAACTTGT
>JAUSKS010000008.1 GCA_030646595.1 Gallionellaceae bacterium
GGCCGGGAAAAACAAAAGCGAATTTAGTCATGTCGAAATAGTCGTTATTCGGTAGGATGGGTGGAGCGTAGCGATACCCAACAAAAATTAAGAACGATGGGTATCGCTACGCTCCACCCATCCTACGTCGCTACCAACGCAGCAACACCGCGCCCCAGGTAAAGCCGCCGCCCACCGCTTCCAGCAGCACGTTCTGACCAGCTTGAATGCGCCCGTCACGCACAGCGGTATCGAGCGCCAGTGGGATAGAGGCAGCCGATGTGTTGCCATGATGCGCGACCGTGACCACTACTTTATCCATACTCAAGCCCAACTTTTTGGCAGTCGCTTCCATAATGCGAATATTGGCCTGATGCGGCACCAGCCAGTCTATATCAGCGCCCTGCATATTATTTTCCGCCAGCACTTCTTCCACGACTTCGCTTAATACTTTGACCGCAAATTTAAATACGGCTTTGCCGTCCATGGTAATAAAGGGATTGCCTTGCAGCGCGCCATTGCGGATATTGCCGAGCGCAGCCAGCATATTGCGTTGGCTACCATCGGCGTGCAGCTTGGAAGATAAAATGCCGGGGGTTTCACTATGCTGCAACACCACCGCGCCCGCGCCATCGCCGAACAAGACGCAAGTGCCGCGATCTGTCCAATCGAGCAAACGCGATAACACGTCCGTGCCGACCACCAGCGCGGTGCGCGCCTGGCCACTGCGTATGAACAGTTCAGCGGTATTCAGCGCATAAATAAAACCACTGCACACGGCCTGCACATCAAATGCTGCACCTTGTTTGATGCCCAGTTTGTCTTGCAGAATACAGGCCGTGCTGGGAAATATTTGGTCGGGCGTGGTGGTGGCGACGATGATCAGATCAATTTCATCCACGCTGATACCCGCTGCCTGCAACGCACGGCGGCTGGCCTGCACGGCCAGATCGCTGGCCATTTCATCCTCAGCAGCGATATGCCGTTCTATGATGCCGCTGCGGCTGACTATCCAGTCATGCGTGGTATCAACTATTTTTTCCAGGTCAAAATTGGTCAGCACTTTTTGTGGAAGATAGCTGCCCGTGCCGATTATTTTCGCAGCCATCAGCTCACCTCCAGCGCACTTAGTCGCGCCGCATGCCATTTTTCCAGATGCTCGCTGATGTGATGCAACATGCCGCTACGCGCTTCTTCTGCGGCCCGTTCGATAGCGCAGCGGAAAGCCAGGACATCCGCCGAGCCGTGGCTTTTCAGCACGATGCCTTTCAGGCCCAGCAAACTGGCGCCATTGTAACGGCGCGGATCCACGCGGCGTTTGAAGGCATTCAGCACCGGCATGGCGATCAGTGCAGCCAGCTTGGTCAGAATATTGCGGCTGAATTCCTCACGCAGAAATCCACCCAGCATTTGCGCCAAGCCCTCAGTCGTTTTCAGCGAGACATTCCCCACAAAGCCGTCACAGACCACCACGTCGGTTACTCCTTTGAAAATATCGTCGCCTTCTACATTGCCGTAAAAATTCAAATCACTTTGCTGCAACAGCTCAGATGCCTGTTTAACAATTTCATTGCCCTTGATGTCTTCGCTACCTATATTCAGCAGGCCGACGGTCGGATTTTCCTTGTGCTCGATGGCGCTCACCAGCGTACTGCCCATGAGCGCAAATTGCAATAAATGTTCGGCGCTGCAATCTACATTGGCACCCAGATCCAGCATGCATACCTGACCCTTGATGGTGGGCAGAAAAGAAGCGATAGCCGGGCGATCTATACCCGGCAACATTTTCAGCACATAGCGCGCGGTGGCCATAAGTGCGCCAGTGTTGCCCGCACTGACGCAAGCTGCGGCTTCACCTTTTTTGACCAGGTTGATTGCAACCCGCATGGAGGAATCTTTTTTATTGCGCAATGCCAACTGCGGCGACTCATCCATACCCACTACTTCGCTGGCGGCATGAATACGCAGGCGCGGCCCGATACTCGTTGTCGTAGTACGCAACTCGGCTACACTGGGCATCCATAAGCGCATTGATTTGGGTGCCCCGGCAATCGCCTTGATCATGAGCAACTCGGCCTCAATGGCATCGGGCAAACCTACGAGTACAATGGCATCGTTCGGGTGTTGCCGCAGATATTCCACTGCGGCGGGTACAGTAACGCGCGGGCCGTGGTCGCCGCCCATGGCATCAATAGCTATTGTGATATCCACCAAGGGATCCTCGTAACGCTAAGATCAAATAAAAATAAGCAGGCACGACTCCCCCGCTTATTGGAGACGTGTAGCTGCTCACACAAGGGGGTGATGCAAGCCGAGATTACTCGCCTTTGGTCTGGACAACTTTTTTACCGCGATAGTAACCGCTGGGGCTGATGTGATGACGCAGATGCTGCTCACCTGTGGCTGGCTCTACAGCCAGTGGCGGGTTAGTCAGGAAATCATGCGCGCGATGCATGCCGCGTTTTGACGGGGATTTTTTATTCTGCTGGACTGCCATATCTACTCCTTTACAAACTTTTTCAATTTTGCCAAAGCGGCAAACGGGGGATTTTCTACCCGTTCCATTTCTTCATTCATATACCCTGCTACTACAGGCTGGCAAGTCCCGACCGGATGTTTAGGCGCAAAGGGCAAGCTCAACAGCAACTCGTCCTCCAGCAACGCTAACACATTCAAATGGGCATCAGCTGGAATGCTATCTATTTCGTCACCCTCGACTGCAGGCTGGTCGAGCTGGCTATCAGGCACCAGCATCAGACTGGTCAGCAGCTGTACTGGATAGTCAAAACCTTGCAAACAGCGCTGGCAACGCAACTGGCACTGACCATCCAGCTTGATCTCCAGCATGGGCGCGCCATCCCAACCCTGCAGGCCACGCACTACATAGCTGATTTTTCCTTCAGGCGCAGCCAGCATATCCTGCAGCCGGGGCAATTCTGCCGCTGCCATCTCACCACGCAATTCACTGCCTTTATAGGCAAATTCCAGGCTGGCTATAAAAATATGTTGCGCACCCAGTTGCGTACCCATGGAAAATGCCGTGCAAACACAAGGCGCGCATGATATATATTTCGGCTATCTCTGTCAAAGTTAGGACTTTCCTTGAAACCTCAGCCGCTGGTTCTTGCCTCCACCTCGATTTATCGCCGCGAATTACTGGCGCGGCTCAAAATTCCGTTTCAAACGGCCGCACCCGATATAAACGAAGCGCCCCTGCCCGGCGAATCGGCCCGCCAAACCGCCTTGCGACTGGCCCAGGAAAAGGCGCGTGCCGTGGCCATACATTATCCCGACGCGCTGATTATAGGCTCGGATCAGCATGCCTTAGTGGGTGAGCAACAACTGGGCAAGCCACTGACCCATGAAAAAGCCCGTGATCAATTGCGCAGCATGCGGGGACAAAGCGTGGTTTTTTACACTGCCCTAGCGCTATTGAATACACGCAATGGCGAGATGCAAACCGATACAGCAGAAAATAGAGTCAGCTTCCGTCATTTTACGGATGAGCAGATCGAATCCTATCTGCACAAGGAACAACCCTACGACTGCGCCGGAAGCGCCAAGGCAGAGGGTCTGGGCATAGCGCTGATCAGCCGCATGGAGGGTGACGACCCTAACGCCTTGATAGGCTTGCCTCTCATTTTGCTGGTTACCCTGCTCCAGCGACAAGGCGTTCCCGTATTGTAGCTACCCTTACCCCGCAAATAAATATCACCTTTAAAAATTAACCGCTTGCAAAAAGAAGGTTGAATATAGTTGCTAGTGATATGCATTTCTGGTATTAAAGCGCGTTTTAATTTTTTAATCTTTAACTTTTCTGCCCCGATTGTGGAGATATAACCAATGTCAGTAACAAATCAGAAGCAGGTATCCAGTCCTACGCAGTCCGCTGCGGCCCAAAAAACCGTGGCCCCTTACAAGCACAAGAAAGGGGAGGCTTATATGAACCCGAAACAACTGGATCATTTCCGCACCATCCTGAATAACATCAAACTCGGGTTGGGAGAAGACATAGACCGCACGGTACATACCATGCAGGATGAGGCTACGGTATTTGCCGACCCCAATGACCGCGCCAGCCAGGAATCAGATATGACGCTGGAACTGCGCAATCGCGACCGCGAGCGCAAGCTGCTCAAAAAAATCGATGAAATGCTGGCCAAAATAGAGAGCGGCGATTATGGTTATTGCGATAACTGTGGCGTGGAAATTGGGCTCAACCGTCTGGAAGCACGGCCTACTGCAACCTTGTGCATAGATTGCAAGACACTAGACGAAATTCGCGAAAAGCAAGTCGCTAAATAAAAAACGGACGCCAAGAAGTGGAATAAGGTGGCGTCCCCAACGAGATTCGAACTCGTGTTATCGCCGTGAAAGGGCGGTGTCCTAGGCCTCTAGACGATGGGGACTCAGTACTATACATAGCGACATAAATCTACTGATGAAACAACTAGCCATCTGACTAGGTTGGCAAAATACGCCAACCAAGTCATTGGTTATGCGCAATTCGGGTGCGGGGTCGGGCAGTGCTCGCGATCCTCATGTACTGAGTGTACACTCCGGTCGCTGCGCGCTGGCCTCCCCCACCCCCGAACCGCTCGCTACGATTTCTGTCGCTATGTATCTTGGTGGAGATAAGCGGGATCGAACCGCTGACCTCTTGCATGCCATGCAAGCGCTCTCCCAGCTGAGCTATACCCCCAAAAAGAGCGCGCATTATAATGAGCGAACCCCCCCTTGTAAAGCAAAGTTAAGGCAAGTATCGCGCTAGGCGCGCCAATACTGCCTCGCGTGGAAACAGCGCCACCACTGCATCTACCGACGGCGTGTGAATCTGACCAGTGAGCATGACACGCAAGGGCATCGCCAGCTTGGGCATTTTTAAACCATGTTGGGCAATAATCTCTTTGATCACTGCGCCGATTGCAGAGGCTTCCCATGCCACATCCTTCAGACGTTGCGCGAACTCCTGTAATGCCGGAATGGCTTCGGCAGTCAGGTGGGTATCCAGCAAGTCTTGAAGAGGCTGTGCATCTGCATAATAAATTTCTGCTGCGTCAGCCAATTCATTGAGTGTCACCACGCGCTCTTTATAAAGCGCAATGATCGCTCCCAGCGCAGGCGCAGCACTCACTGCCACCTTGCGCGCTGCCAGCCGCGGCTGGACCAATGCCGCCAGCCGCATATTATCGGCCTGCTTCAAATAATGCTGGTTGAGCCAATTTAATTTTTCAGTATTGAATTGCGCGGCAGAGGGCGTGATGTGATCCAGATCAAACCAGGCACAAAACTGCTGGGCTGAAAAAATCTCCTCATTACCGTGCGACCATCCCAGACGCGCCAGATAATTGATCACTGCTTCCGGCAGATAACCGTCTTCATCATATTGCATCACGCTGACTGCGCCGTGGCGCTTGGACAGCTTCTGCCCATCATCGCCGAGTATCATGGAGAGGTGCGCATATTGCGGCACGGTCGCGCCCAGGGCTTTGAGAATATTGATCTGGCGCGGGGTGTTGTTGACATGATCGTCGCCGCGTATCACATGGGTGATGGCCATGTCCCAATCATCCACCACCACACAGAAGTTATAGGTGGGTGTGCCATCGGCGCGCGCAATAATGAGGTCATCCAGTTCATTATTGTTAAAACCGACCACGCCCTTGACCATATCTTTCCATGACACCATGCCGTGTGTCGGATTCTTAAAACGTACCACAGGTGTTATCCCGCCAGGAACAGATGGCAGCACCTTACCCGGCTCCGGACGCCAGCGGCCATCGTAACGCGGCTTCTCGCCACGTATGCGTTGCGTCTCGCGCATAGCTTCCAGCTCTGCGGGCGAGGTATAGCAATAATAAGCCGAGCCTTGCGTTAACATCTGCTGTATCACCGCACGGTAGCGTTCCATGCGCTGCATCTGATAATACGGGCCTTCGTCATAATCCAGATGGAGCCACGCCATGCCATCCAATATGGCTTGCACCGCTTCTGGTGTGGAGCGCTCAACATCGGTATCCTCAATACGCAATATAAAAGTGCCCCCATGCTTGCGGGCATAGGCCCAGGAGAATAGCGCGGTGCGAGCACCACCTATATGCAAATAGCCAGTGGGACTGGGGGCAAAACGAGTGCGCAGGGTCATGACTGAAAACCAAAATTAAAACAGTGGGCATTTTACGCTAACTTAATATTTACACTCTGAATTTTGCTAGACACATCATTTCCATGATTGACTGGGAATAAAAAATGTCATACTGTCCGCAAAAATTCCCAGCGACTAAATACCATGAATGCTCCTCTTACCCTCGTCAGCGATCAAGAAGCAGTCCTTACCTATCTGGACGAAGCCCGCAAACACCACACTCAGGCAGCCATCGCAAAATATTTGGACATTGGTGTGCGCACCGTCAGGAGATGGGAAGCCAGACAAACGCGCCCTCCCGCCTATCTGGCTCACGCCTTGCAGCAACTGCTGCCATTTGGCGAGAGCAGCCCCGCAGGCGCTTTTGATTTCATAGACCTGTTCGCGGGCATAGGCGGCATCCGCAAGGCGTTTGAACAAATCGGCGGACGTTGCGTATTCACCAGCGAATGGGATAGCTACGCGCAAAAAACCTACGCTGAAAATTTTCGCGATGGACATCCCATTGCCGGAGACATCACCCAAGTGCCAGCCGCCGACATTCCCGACCACGACGTGTTGCTGGCGGGTTTTCCCTGTCAGCCTGTTTCGATTGCCGGAGTTTCCAAGAAAAATGCATTGGGCAAGGCGCACGGTTTCGCCTGCGAAACACAAGGCACGCTGTTCTTCGACGTGGCCCGCATCATCGAAACAAAACGCCCGCGCGCCTTTCTGCTGGAAAACGTCAAAAATCTCATCTCGCATGACAAAGGCCGCACCTTCGACGTAATCCGCCGCACGCTGACTAATGACCTCGGCTACCACATCCATTATCGCGTTATAGACGGCGCGCACTTTGTCCCGCAACACCGCGAGCGCATTCTCATCGTCGGCTTCCGCGAGCCGATTGCATTCGATTTCGATGCCTTGCCCCTGCCGCCCAAGGGCGAGCACAAACTCAAGGACATCCTGCATCGCACCGACGGCAGCGAACCAGAGCTGAAATGGGACGAAGGAAGATTCTTTGACCACAAAAAACAACGCGTACAAAACAAATACACCCTGACCGACAACCTCTGGCTCTACTTGCAGAACTACGCCGAGAAGCACCGTCTTAAGGGCAACGGCTTCGGCTTCGGCTTGGTCAAGCCGGGAGACGTGACGCGCACTTTATCGGCGCGCTACTACAAGGACGGATCGGAAATTCTCGTGTATCAGGGCACACGCAAAAATCCGCGCCGCCTGACGCCCAGAGAATGCGCACGGCTGATGGGTTACCCCGATACGTTCAGGATTCCGGTGTCGGATACGCGGGCTTACAAACAATTTGGTAATTCTGTTGTTGTTGATGTTATGTCCCATGTCGCAAAGTTGATGCAACCGATGCTGGAAGCTGATACCCTGGAACCTGAGTTACCCCTTCGTTATGCAACTTCTTAAAGGAGAAATTATGCAAATGCAATCACGTATTCCAAAACTTCATGACACAACTTTTGATGGCGCTCTGTTGTGGTTCTCGGAAATGCAATGCAGCAGTCTGCTTTTTCATCCAGAGGACGATCCTGCGGACATTGTTCACATCTCAAGCGGCGAAAGGTTTTTCTCAAACGCTGAGGTAACCGAACTGCGCTTCTTGCTAAACGAACTTGAGGAAGGTCTTGGGCATGAAAAGGTGATTGGAGCCGCATATCCAATTTTCATGAACGCTTTCGGCAATCAACTGGATGCTTGATGGTTGACGTTGTTGATTCGGCTACTCGTAGTCGAATGATGTCCGGCATTCAGGGCAAGAACACCAAGCCAGAACTTCTGGTTAGAAAATATTTACATGGCCGAGGACTTCGCTTCAGACTTCATACCAAAGCGTTGCCGGGGAAGCCAGATATGGTTTTTCCGAAATACAAGGTTGTTGTTTTTGTACATGGATGTTTTTGGCATCGGCACTCTGGTTGCAAATATGCAACCACGCCGACCAGCAGAAAGCATTTCTGGACACACAAACTCTCGGAAAATGTTGCGCGCGACTCTTACCAAATTGCGGCATTGGTCGGGCTTGGCTGGCAAGTTTTTGTTGTATGGGAATGTGAGTTGCGTGAAGGTATGGCTCGTTTAAATTTGCTTTATTCGGAAATCACTAAGGTGTTAAATGACAATTGATAATCAGTGGAGTGATATTCAAGAGTGGATAGGGAAAAGCCATCAGTTGCTGATAAAAAAACTTGCCAGAAATGATTGCGGCTGGGCAGATGGCAGTGAGCATGGGCACCAAAACGGCGTGTATATCCCTCGTGCGATTCGAGAGTCTGATTTCTTTCCGAAACTCAAGAACATTAACCAGAATAAGCCTCATATATTCGAGTCGCAATTCAAAACGCTTTGGCCCGCAACAGGGGAAATTAAACCATCCAATTTGAAACACTACTCGAATAAGGGCACTGAGATGCACTTTACGGGAGTGCCCAAAAACGAGTTCGCCGGACTTACACCAGCATCGTTGATAATTGGTGGCGTCCTCCGCAAACCTATCGATGATACCCATCACTGGTTCATGATTGTGGACTCCGCTTCCGAAGAGGTAGAGCTGCTGGAGGCAATGTTTGACTTGGAAGCCGAGTTTCACTATGGGCTATTTGATCCAGCGGATGCGCTGAAAATACAAAAGGATGAAACTGACCAATTAATTGACGAGTTGAGCGTAGCACTCAAAACAGGATCGTTAGCTGCTTTCATTGCCGCTGTTTCGAAGATGCCAGCGCCGGAATTATTAGCGGTGGAAGCCCAACGCGCTTTTCTCAAGCAAAACCAACTTGTAGATTTAAATCCGTATGAAATACCAAACCCTGGCGATGCAATCATGAAGATTAGCCGGGACATCGAGTATTCCTTGTATAAGCGTGCAGAGCGCCGTTATCGCGCTGCAGAAGTAATCCGAATCATAACCGGCGGAGGCGCAGATATCGTCTCTTCAGTCGTGCGCGGATTTCCCGATTTGGATGCAACTTTCCTGAGCGCAAGCCAGCACCGGAAATCGCGCGCGGGCCGTTCTTTTGAGCAACACATCGCGAGGCTACTTCGTGATGGCCGAATTGCTTTTGAAGAGCAAGCGGTAACGGGTGGTCGCCGCCCAGACTTTGTACTTCCCAGCCTTGTGGTACTGAAGGCTAAAAAAAGAACATTCGAGGAAGCGCTGGTGCTCTCGGCAAAAACCACGCTGCGTGAACGCTGGAAGCAGGTGGCAATGGAGAAATTCAACTGCGCACTATTTCTGGCAACCGTGGATGATCGCGTATCGGCGGCTGCTATTGATGACATGAATACTAATGGAATCCATCTGGTCGTTCCAGAATCCCTGAAAAAATCGAAGGAGACTTGCTACAACGGCAAGATAAATGTAATCACGTTCCGCGAATTTTTCGACGAAGAGATTTTTTTGAAGAGACCATCCTTCCGTCATATCTAAAAGTTTCTTTGCTACAGTGACAATGTTTCGGTTGGGCTATTTTGCAGTCGCCTCTTATTCCACTTCCAAATTATTAATGCCTCAATCTTGTTCCCTCACCCTCTGTCCCTCTGGATGAAACAGCTAGCCATTCGACTAGGCTGCCAGAAACCGCAGCCAAGTCGCTGGTTATCCCGGAGGGAGAGGGAAGCAAAGCTCCGGTGGGAGAAGGGTTGGAATGAGGGAGCAATCTGGCATTATTAAAATGGGAATATTAACCAGAAATAAAATGCTGCGGCCTACGCCAATTGATATGCTTCTGAATTTAGAAATCTTGCTCAAACCACAGCGACCAGATACAGTTCTACTTTATTAGCCACGAGATTTTGGGGGTGTTTAGTGTTTGCCATTGTAGAAGCGGCCGGATGGCCTATTTGGTTATTGATTATTGCATCGGTAATTGCGGTGACGCTGATCGGGGAACGTCTGCTGTTTTTGCGCAGCAAAAATGTGGTGCCGGCAAGGTTATTGAATGATGTCATGCAGGAGCTGAAATTGCATGGCGTCAACTCCGGCATGCTGGCGCGCCTGGCCAGCAGTTCTCCGCTAGGTCGCGTGTTCGCCGCCGGATTGAAAAACATGAACGGCTCAACTGAGGTGATGAAAGAATCCATCGAAGAAGCTGGGCGCGCGGTCACGCATGAACTGGAACGCTTCCTCACTTCGCTGGGTACCATCGCTTCTATCAGCCCACTGCTTGGGCTATTCGGTACTGTGGTCGGCATGATAGAAATTTTTGGTGCGCAAACCGCAGTCGGTAACACCCCTGCGGTTCTGGCACACGGTATTTCGGTAGCTTTATATAACACCGCTTTCGGCTTGATTGTAGCTGTCCCCAGCATGATCTTTTATCGGCACTTCCGCGCCCAGGTAGATAGCTTGACCATAGAAATGGAAAGGCAAGCCATCAAGCTGGTGGAAATTATCCACGGTGATCGCAAACCGTGAACTTTCAGCGTGGACGAGTGCGGGAAGAGCCGGAAATCAATTTGATTCCGATGATAGATGTGTTGCTGGTCATTCTGATTTTTATGATGGTGACCACCACTTACTCAAAATTTTCTGAATTACAAATCAACCTGCCACAAGCTGGCGGCGAAGCTGCCACGGCACAGCCCAACCAGATCAATGTGTCGGTAGATGCTGCCGAGCATTACGCCATCAACAACACAGCTTTCTCTTTTGGCGGTGTCCAAGCCATGGCGCAGGCGCTGAATAAAACAGCAGGCAGCCAGCAAGACCCCACTATTATTATCAACGCCGATGCCCGCGCCCCACATCAGGCAGTCATCAATATCATGGAAGCTGCGCGCCTGGCCGGTTACGGTCGGATCACCTTCACCACCAGTCAGCTCCAAAAATAAGTTGTCTAAGTCGAGGTTACAACATCACTGGTATCGCATCACGCCCCTGCACCTGATTTTGCTGCCTGTCAGTTTTATTTTCCGCCTGCTGGTGGCCGTGCGCCGCATGGTTTATCGCAGCGGCCTGCGCACCAGCCATAAGCTGGCTGTACCGGTCATCATAGTAGGGAATATCACAGTCGGCGGCAGTGGTAAAACGCCGCTGACACTGTGGCTGGCGCAGCAATTAATCGAGTATGGCTGGCATCCCGGCATTATCAGCCGGGGCTATGGCGGCACAGCTACTACCCCCCAAGTGGTTCATGCTGTTAGCGACCCTGAGCAGACGGGGGATGAAGCCGTGCTCATGGCCCAGCGTAATCTCTGCCCGGTGTGGATCGGTGCCAATCGCCCTGCCGTCGCCCGCGCCTTGCTGCAAGCCCATCCCGAGTGCGATGTCTTGCTCAGCGATGATGGCTTGCAACATTATCGCTTGCAGCGTGATGTGGAAATTGCCGTGCTTGATGGAGTGCGTGGCGTCGGCAATGGTTTTATGCTGCCTGCCGGGCCCTTGCGCGAACCCGTGGCGCGCCTGAAACAGGTAGACGCTGTAGTGGTAAATGGCGGGGTAGCACATGCCGGTCAATATGCCATGCAGTTACGGGGCGATGTTTTTTACAATCTGCTCAACCCCGAAACTGTCGCCCATGCCGCTGATTTCCTCGGCATGAAACTGCATGCCATCGCCGGTATAGGCCATCCGCAGCGCTTCTTCAGCTATCTTAAACATCTGGGCTTACAAGTATCGGCTCATGCTTTTCCCGATCATCATCGCTATCTGCCTGCTGATTTAGCTTTTGCGGATGCGGATGCCATACTCATGACCGAGAAAGATGCGGTAAAATGCGCGGCATTCGCGCTTGAAAAATGCTGGGCGCTACGCGTAGATGCACACGCTGACCCTACACTCATCCAACCTATCCTGGAAAGGATCACCCCTCATGGACGCTAAATTACTGGAAATTCTGGTGTGCCCACTGTGCAAATCGCCGCTGATTTACCGCAAAGCGGCGCAAGAATTAATTTGCAAGGCAGACCGGCTGGCCTTCTTGATCCAGGATGGCATTCCCGTGATGCTGGCGGATGAGGCTCGTATCTTGACGGCAGAAGAAACCGAAAAACTGTAATGCTGAATTTCAATGTTGTCATCCCGGCGCGTCTTGGTTCCACACGGCTACCCAATAAACCGTTAGCGTCCATCGCAGGTAAGCCTATGGTGGTGCGGGTAGCCGAGCAGGCCGCGAAAAGTGGCGCGCAACAAATCTGGATTGCGGCTGACCATCCCTCCATTATTGCGGCTGCGCAGGAGCATGGCTGGCAAGCGTGTTTAACCAGCTCCAAGCATGAGAGCGGAACCGACCGCATTGCCGAAGTGGTGACGCAATTGCAATGGCCTGACGACACGATAGTCGTCAATGTACAGGGCGATGAGCCGCTGATCCCGCCGCAACTTATTCAGGCCGTGGCACAACACCTATATGATCATCCCGAATGTGCCATGAGCACTGCCTGTCATGCTATCCATGACGAGCACACCATGCGTAATCCCAATGTCGTCAAAGCAGTGTTGGATAAACAGGGTAATGCCTTGTACTTCAGCCGTGCGCCAATTCCTTATCCGCGCGACCTGTTTGCACAAGGCGCAGCGTTGCCGGAAAATCTCGGTGTGCTGCGCCACATCGGCATTTACGCTTACCGCGCCAGTTTCCTGCGCGCCTTTAGTCAGCTTGCGCCCGCGCCCATCGAAAAAATAGAAGCGCTGGAACAATTACGCGCGCTATGGCATGGTTACCAGATAGGCGTTACCATCAGCGCCGATGTGCCGCCTGGAGGGGTAGATACAGAACAGGATTTGCACCGGGTGCGGCAAATATTGAGTGACGTGTGACAAGTAACGGGTGACCGGTGGTCATCTGTCACGCATCACCCGTCACCTATCACAATTTATTAGGGGGAGAGAAAATCATGCGACTTATATTGCTCGGCGCACCAGGGGCGGGGAAAGGCACTCAAGCAAACCTGATCAAGGACAAATTTCATATCCCGCAGATTTCCACCGGCGATATGCTGCGTGCTGCGGTGCAGGCGGGCACGCCACTGGGGCTGGCTGCAAAAAAAGTGATGGATGAAGGCAAATTAGTGTCCGATGATCTCATCATCAATCTGGTGAAAGAACGTATTAAACAAGCAGATTGTGCCAGTGGCTTTTTGCTGGATGGCTTTCCCCGCACGATTCCGCAAGCCCAGTCGATGAAAGACGCTGGTATTGATGTAGATTTTGTAGTGGAGATTGAGGTTCCAGACAGCGACATCATCCAGCGCATGGATGGCCGCCGCGTCCATTCACCTTCAGGGCGTACTTATCACATCATATTCAATCCGCCCAAAGTACCAGGCAAGGACGACCTCACCGGCGAAGACCTGGTGCAACGTCCGGATGACCAGGCGGCCACCGTCACCAAACGGCTGGAAATTTATCATGAGCAAACCCAGCCACTGGTCGAGTATTACCAGGCCTGGGCCAGAAGCGGCGATTTACGTGCGCCGCACTGCATCAACATACCGGGTATCGGCAGCGTGGATACCATACGCGACCGTATTTTTACCGCCTTGGCTGCCCATTGATCATGGCCACCAAACCTGTGCTCACTCTGGATGAGGCCAAATCCATTGCTGCTGCTGCCGAGGCTGAAGCCGCGCTGAACGCTTGGCGCGTAGTTATTGCGGTGGTGGATGATGGCGGCCATTTGCTGTATCTGCAACGCAATCACGATACCCAATTTGGCAGTGTCGAAACTGCCATTAAAAAAGCTCAGGCCGCTGTCGCTTTTCAGCGACCCACCAAAGTATCGGAAGATGCGGTGTTAAGTGGACGCCTGATTCATCTGGCGCTGCCCGGTGTCATTCCAGCCGAAGGGGGCGTCCCTGTCACACGCGATAATCAAATCATCGGCGGGCTGGGTATCAGTGGAGTACGCTCGTTTCAGGATGGTCAAATTGCACAGGCTGGTCTACAAGGACTGTAATTATGTTATATACACTACAAGGCCACACACCCATTCTGCATGGCAAGCATCATTTCATTGCTCCCAATGCCAGTGTGATCGGTATGGTCATCATGCACGACAATGTCAGCGTGTGGTTTAACGCAACCATTCGTGGCGACAATGAGCCCATACGCATAGGTGCGCATACCAATATTCAGGATGGTGCCGTGCTGCACACCGACCCCGGCGCGCCGCTGACCATAGGCAACCATGTCACCGTGGGTCATCTTGCCATGTTGCATGGCTGCACCATAGGCGATAACAGTTTAATCGGTATCCACAGCACCATACTCAACCATGTCGTTATCGGCAACAATTGCCTGATCGGTGCCAACACACTGATTACCGAAGGCAAGGTGATTCCAGATAATTCTTTGGTAGTAGGCTCACCCGGCAAAGTGCTGCGTACGCTGACCCAGGAAGAAATCGGCGCCATACATACCAATGCGATGCACTATACAGAAAACATGCAGCGCTATCTGTCTGCGCTACAACCGCATCAGACTGGAACCAAAATAAGCTAGACAGG
>JAUSKS010000009.1 GCA_030646595.1 Gallionellaceae bacterium
GTGGTGTCATTGCGGTTCTTGAAAAAATTGCCGAAAAATGGAATTTGCCCAAGCAACGGAATTTCATCTGACAGTTTTTCCACACGATCTTCCATTAAACCACCCAACACCGCGATTTGATTATTTTCAATTTTCAACACGGATTCAATTTCTCGTGTTTGAGTCTGCGGGATACGGCTGACGGTGGGCGGGATGGTTGTGGCCAACGCCGGGTTAGGGTCATTAACGAAGCCTAGCAAGCGGGTAATGGAGGGACGCAGATTGAGCAGCACGGTATCGTTATCGTTAATCTGCGGAGTTACGCTTATAATGAAACCGACCGGGATAACATTCGGTGTCGTGGTAAATGTGGTAAACGCGCTGCTGTTGCCGATGGGCGCAGAAGTGGTGGAGTTAATAACGAAGTACACTAGGTTATCCACTACGCGCAACATGGCGGTTTGATTGTTCATCACGCTTAACTTGGGGCTGGATAAAACCTTCACATTACCGAATGATTCCAGCAACGTGATGGAGGCAGCAATACTGCCAATTGCTGAGGTAGGATTTAGATAACCTAGATTAAAAATGCTGCCGGTATTTGCAGCAACCTGGGTGCCGGTTGCTATCTGGCTGACATTAAAACCTGTGCCACCTATTCCGCGAACGCGCGACCAATCTATCCCTTGCTGATAATTATTGCTTAACCGTACTTCAACAATGGTGGCCTCGATCAACACTTGGCGGCGTGCGCTGAGCATGATTTGATCAACAAACTCCTGAATTTTTTCATGCTGCTTGCTGGTCGCACGCACGGTGATGATGCCAGTTTCCGGATTGGCAATGACTGCTGCAGCCTCACGGAAAGTGTTGGTACGTGTGACAGTTGCGCCGCCAGTCTGCAAGGTGGCAGGATTGACACTGTTTTCACCGGCCGGAAAGACCTTGTCTGTTTCGTGCAAGATGTCTTTAATGTTTTGCGTCAGCGTCACCCAAAAATTATTTTTAGTGGTGTTTTTGATGGTCAGCGACGAGTTGTTACTGGATGTGCCACCTGCACCCGTTGCACTACCGGAAGTGCCAGAGCCAGAAGTACCAGAGCTAACCTGAGTAGAATTGGACATTGTCCCTTCCGAATCACGGCTCATGTTGACATAGTCAATTTTGTAATGTTTGAGATAAGGCGTGTCGGGCATGACGATCAGATTCGCGCCATTCAACTCGTAACGGATATCTACTTGCCGTGCCATGCGATCCAGAATTTGTGGCAAAGTTTGATTGATGGCATTCAGCGTGACATTGCCTTGTATGCCGCCATGAATATCCAGATTGATTTTTGCATCCCGCGCCAGCGCAAATAAAATTTCATGTGCTGGAACTTGAGTAACAACTACACTGTATGTTTCAACTTTTGTGGCAGTTTGTGGGGGGGCGAGTGGAATGATGCGTTTGATGGTTGGCGGCACTTGCGCGCTACGTGCAGCTTCAGTGTCTTTACGCTGAAGATGTTTGTCTGATGGCGTAATAGGCTTGTCTACTAATGGCGCAATAGGCCTGGTGCCGCAGGCTACCAGAGCAGTACAAAACAATCCCACAGTCAGACGACCCGACAGAAAATGAAAAGTGCGCATATTTTCCCCCTCGATTTTTTGCAGTCCTGATTTTTTGCAGCGAAGGATAACATGATTTTCTTAATGAGGGGCTTAAATGTCTGTCTTCCGCCAATACATATGGCACTGATGATTAATTCTCAAATACTCATCAGGTGATAATAACCCAAGACCATAATGAGGACGCTCGGTGTTAAACCACACCAGGTCATCAAGCAGTTTGTCGTTGAACAAATCAATGTCTGTAAACAGCAAATCTTCGTGGCAGGCCGCAAACTCCCGTTAAAACGTTCGATGTGGGTATTCATTTTGGGAGTCTTGGGATAGCTCAACCAACGATCTATCCCGTCCTGCGCCATGCCCACATCAAACGCGGCTTTGAACTCCCCTCCGTGATTGGATAGTGCGGCAACGATGCCACGGGCTTGCCGATAAAGCTGCTGCCAGCGATACAGCGTGCGCTTGGATACTTTGTAGGCATCCAGGGTTGCAGCTATTCCATGTTTGTCCCGGAATTTGAGTATTTCCAGCCGCCGGGTGGTCTCTGCGGTGATGTTTTGCGAGCAGCCGCTTCGCGGCTTGCCTGCCTACCCCGTTTCCATCCGGGAAGCATACCGCCTGATCCGCCTCCAGCCATGTATCCCATACCCTATTTCCTTTTGTTGCATTTGCTCCCCCTACAGCTCGGTGGAGTGCAATATGTTTCTGGCGGAAGACAATCGGGGGGAATGAAAATAGGGGGAATTATTTGCTGGCAAACATTCGTTTGGCTACAAGAATTTGAATTCTTGGAAGTGTTCTAGCAGTAGCCAGCTAACACCAAGCAGTATGCTCACTAGCAGCGCAATGCCGCTGAGCAATAAAGCCTTTTTGGCCAACAATTTAAACTTTAAACCATGCGGCGCAAGTTCGCTATCCCGAATGGCTGCTTGTATATGTTTTTTTTCGATGAGATGCGTGTTGTCGATAAAAGCTGCCAACAGAGATTTATCAGCTAGCACGTTGACGCGTCGCATGAGCCCATCAGACGCGTC
>JAUSKS010000010.1 GCA_030646595.1 Gallionellaceae bacterium
ATCGCGCTGCCGATGGCAATGCCCCCGTCTGTGGCGGCAACTATATTAAAACTAACTATCTGGACAACGACACCATACACAATATCAATAACACGGACATCGCTATAGGAAAATTTATTCTGCCACACGAGCATCGCGACGCGAACGGCAATGTCATTCTCACCAGCAATGACCAAATTACTTTTATCACCCAACAGGATATTTGGAACGCGATTAAAAAACGCAACGACTTTGACAATTTTGTAACATCGCTATTGAACGATGCTATAGATTGCACCGCCGAGCCCGTCACTCTGGACTTTAGCGGCACGACGCTGACAGCAACATCGGGCGTGTCCGTTAATAACTTAAAAACAGGCAGGGTACCAAAATCCTGCCTTACCCCCACTTTAAATGAAAATTGGCAAGATAATCTTCTCTACGCAAAATGCACCTCTGCAAACTGCCTAACGGTAAATGGTGGTAGCTGCAATGGAGTAGTTATATTTCCCGGCGAACGCAATACATCTCAAGCCAGAAATACTAATACACAGAAAAACACCTGGAGCAATTACTTAGAAGATACGCCCTCCGCCGCCAACCTTACCACCTTCACGACAGGAGCCACCCCTTTTGCAGGAACTCCCTCTTTTTCAGGTGCTACCGTGTACCTTGGCGTATCCCCCTCGACAGACATATTTGCTTGCATTCCGCCACCTTCACCCACGCCCTCGCCATGACTCCAAAAAATAAAAACATCGGCTTTTCCCTGGTTGAAATGGCCATCGTATTATTTATTGTGGCGCTGCTGCTGGGCGGCTTATTGCCTACGTTATCCAGCCAGATTGATCTGCAAAAAAGCAAGGAAACCCAGAAAATCCTGGTCGAAGCACAGGATGCGCTGCTGGGCTTTGCCATTGCCAACGGACGACTTCCATGTCCGGCGTTCGGCATAAATATGGGTTTGGAAAGTTTTGCTTCTTCCCCACCTGCCACTACTGCTGGCAATGCAAACAACGGTATCTGCCTGGATTTTTTCGATGGCTTCCTGCCCGCAGCCACGCTAGGCCTTGCTCCCGTGGATGCGCAAGGTTTTATGGTTGATGGCTGGGGTAATCGCATCCATTATGCAGTGGCTAACAATACCGTAAGTGATGTAAGTAAAACTTTTACCCGCACTGACGGGATGAAGATGGCGACTATGGGGAAAATTGCCGAGAAGGAACTACTCTATGTGTGCGCAAGTGCAACCGGTATTACCAACTCAGATTGTGGGAGCGCTGCCAAACTCACTGACAAGGCGGTGGCAATTATTTATTCTTTAGGTAAAAATGGCATCACCACCGGGGCAACTGGAGATGAAGCAGCCAACCCCAATCCCAACAAACCCCATTCCGATGAGGTATTCGTCAGCCATGAACAGACCCCTACTTTCGACGACATTGTCGTCTGGCTCTCCCCCAACATATTATTCAACCGCATGGTAGCGGCAGGGAAACTGCCTTAATGTTGGGTAGACCGGCTGCGTGGTGGGGGCGGCACTTTGCCGCCAGCCCGGCGCGCTTCTGACAGGCCAATGGCCACAGCCTGTTTGCGGCTGATTACTTTTTTTCCGGAAGTGCCGCTCTTGAGTTTCCCGTGCTTGTACTCATCTATGACTTTCTCAACTTTTTGAGATGCCAGTTGACCATATTTTTTAGGCATGATCTTTTTCCTCGCGTAATTGAAAAGAAGCCCGCAAAGCAGGCAACCTTAAAATATCCGCTTGGATTTTATTTTTCTGTGGGCTGGCACACACACTCAAGATCGGTGCCACGGGGTACCAGCAACGCCGTCCTCCAACACCACGCTTGCAGCTATACATAGCGACATAAGTCTACTGCGCAAGTCGGCATGGTTGCCGCCGAGCTCATGCGCCCCACAAAGTCGAAATCGGCACCGCCCATAGTTGCTTGCCAATCGGCAGGGTATCCTTGCCGTCATAGAGCACGATACCAGCAACAAATTTTTCTCCTGCCAGCAGGGAGAGCTTTTTCAAGCCGGTCAAGTCGTTTGCGCTGACGCTTGCTGCCGCCTTCACCTCAATACCAGCGACTTGCCCGGCAATATCCTCAATGACAAAATCGACTTCGACTTGATCCTTGTCGCGATAGGTATACACGGCATAATCCCGCTCCGCCCACGTTGCCTGTTTCAACAATTCAGCATAGACATAACTTTCCAGCACTCGGCCAAATAATTGACGGTCACGGACGGCGGCCACTTCAGTCAAACCAGTCAATGCACTGAGCAAACCGGAGTCCAGAAATTGCACCTTGGGAGTTTTGATGATACGACTCAAACGATTGTTCGACCAAGGCTGAACCCGGCGTAGCAGATACATCTGTTCAAACACAGCCAAATATTTATTGGCGGTTTTGCTGTCCAGCCCAACTTGCCCGCCCAGTTGCGCAAAATTGCACAGTTGGCCCGACATCTGCGCCAATGATTTCAGCAATCGCGGTAACTGATCAAGTTTGTCTATGCTGGCAATATCGCGCACGTCGCGCTGAATCAACGCATCTATGTATTGCTTCGCCCACGCTGCGCGGCGGCGGGATGCCGCACGGGAAACCGCTTCCGGGTAGCCGCCACGCAGAATTTTTTCCACTAGCTTATCGCCCATTTGCGCATGATTTGTTTCGGGGATGCGCCCGCTAAAAACGCTGCCTATCCACCTGCCATTACCGGCCAGCATTTCGCATCCGGCAAGGGGAAGCATGGTCAAGGTTTCCATCCGGCCAGCCAATGAATCTGCCACTGCAGGCAAGGACATCAGGTTGGCTGATCCAGTCAGCAGGAAACGACCCGGACGGCGATCTTCATCAACCGATTTCTTGATTGCCAGCAACAGTGCGGGAGCGCGCTGCACTTCGTCGATCACTGCATGGTCGAGACTGCGTATCAAGCCAACCGGATCCTGACGTGCTGCCAGCAGGGTTAATTCATCATCAAGGGTAATAAATTTCCGGTTCTTTTTGGCAAATTGGCGCACCAGGGTGGTCTTGCCGACCTGGCGCGGACCGCTCAGCAGCACGACTGGCGTATCCGCCAAAGCCTCCGCGATGCGCGGCTGGATGTACCGCGGATACATGTGTGTCCGGTCAGTCATCAGAAATCTTTTCCTCTTTGCCTTAACGAGGAATATTCTATGTCAATTATGGATTATTTGCACGTCTAATATGGAATATAAGACCGTCCAATATGGAATTTATCAAGCCTTGCGCCATGTGGTTCCTGCTGTGCTGTCCTCCAACACAATGCCTGAATCCAGCAATTCCTTGCGGATGCGGTCAGACTCAGCATAGTTTTTAGCCTGCTTGGCCGCGCTGCGGGCGGCAATTTGCGCATGGATTTGCGCTTCATTCAAATTGCCTGCCGTGCCATCTTGCAGGAATGTCTGGGCGTCACGCTGCAACAAGCCCAGTGTCGCTGCCAGCGTTTTAAGCTGCATGAGCAGCTCAGGTGCGGCAGTTTTGTTTGCTTCGTTGGCTAAATCAAATAATACGGCTACCGCTTCAGGGGTGTTGAAGTCGTCATTCATGGCGGCTTGGAAGCGTTGGGCGTGGGGAGTAGTCCAATCAACACTACCCTCTCCCCCAACCCCTCCCCCCAGTGGGGAGGGGAGTCTGCCTCCCTCTCCCTTGGGGACTGCGGAAGGGTCGCTGCGAAGCAGCGGGGTATCCACCGGCGTACCCCTTGCGGGTGAAGGGATTGAGGGAGAGGGTAACTTCAGCGCCGTATAAAGCCGCGTCAACGCGCTCTTCGCATCATCCAGATGCGCATCGGAATAATTTAGCTGGCTGCGGTAATGCGCGCGCAAGATAAAAAACCGCACTACTTCTGCATCATATTTTTTCAGCACTTCACGTATGGTAAAAAAATTGCCCAGGCTTTTCGACATTTTTTCATTGTCTACGCGCACAAAGCCGTTGTGCATCCAATAGTTCACAAATGAACATTTATGCGCGCCTTCGCTCTGCGCGATTTCATTTTCATGATGCGGGAATTGCAGATCGGAGCCGCCGCCGTGAATGTCGAAGTGTTTGCCCAGAATTTCCGAACTCATGGCCGAGCATTCAATATGCCAACCAGGGCGGCCCTTGCCCCATGGGGAAGCCCATTTTACTTCTTCTGCTTCGTCTTCCTTGGCATGTTTCCATAATACAAAATCCAGCGGGTCATGCTTGCCGTCATTCACATCCACCCGTTCGCCGGCACGTAAATCTTCCAGCGATTTGCCGGATAATTTTCCGTAGCCGGGAAATTTGCGCACTGCATAGTTCACGTCGCCGTCAGCGGCGCGGTAGGCTAAACCGTTTTTCTCCAATGTCGCAATCATGTCCAACATTTGCGGCACATACTGGGTGGCGCGCGGCTCATGGTTTGGCTCCAGCACGCCCAATGCCCGTTCATCTTGATGCATGGCATCAATAAAACGCTGAGTGAGGGCATGGATGGATTCCCCATTCTCGGTCGCACGTTTTATTATTTTGTCGTCTATGTCAGTGATGTTGCGCACGTAGCTTACGTCCAGGCCGCTGGCCTTGAGCCAGCGGTAGGCCATGTCGAATACCACCATGACCCGCGCATGACCAAGATGGCAATAGTCATATACCGTCATGCCGCACACATACATACGCACCTTGCCGGGCGTGATGGGAATAAAATCCTGTTTGGTGCGGGTGAGGGTGTTGTAAATTTTTAGCATGATTGAAAACCTGTTAGCCACAGAGACCCAGTGCTACAGAAACTAGAGACACAGAGAAAAACAAAAAGATTAAACATACTGATCATCATAATTCCATATATCGGTTTTCTCTGTGCCTCTGTGTCTCTGTGGTAGATTTAGCCCTGCTCTTGCGTCCAGGAATCCTTCAATGTCACTGTGCGATTAAACACCAGTTTTTTGCCGGGTTGATGATCAATACGGTCGGCGCAAAAATATCCCAGGCGCTCGAACTGGTACCGGGTTTCCGGTGCGGCATCACGTACCGCAGCTTCTACCCAGCCTTGCACCACAGTGAGTGATGCCGGGTTAATAAATTCACAAAAATCCCGCGTCTTGTCACCATCCGGCACCGGCACGGTGAACAGCCGATCATACAAACGGATTTCAACGGGCAGCGCATGCTCTGTTGAGAGCCAGTGGATAACACCTTTTACTTTGCGCCCGACCGGATTTTTGCCCAGCGTGTCCGCATCAATTGAACAGCGCAATTCTGTCACTTTGCCTGCACTATCTTTTATCACTTCATCACAACGCATCACATAACTGTAGCGCAGCCGCACTTCGCCGCCTGGTGTCAGGCGCTGCCAGCCTGGAGGTGGGGTTTCGGAAAAGTCGTCAGCCTCTATCCAGATTTCTTTGCTGAACGGCACCATGCGGCTACCGAATTGTGGATGATCGGGATGAAATCCGGCTTCGCGCGATGCACTTTCGCCTGCTACAAAATTACTGATCACCACCTTGAGCGGATGTACCACGGCCATGACGCGTGGCGCGCGCGCTTCCAAATCTTCGCGCACACATCCTTCCAGCACTGCCATGTCAACTACGTTTTCGCTTTTGGAAATACCGATGCGGCGAGTAAATTCGCGTATGCCTTCCGGGGTGTAACCGCGCCGCCGCATACCTATAATGGTGGGCATGCGTGGATCATCCCAGCCCGACACATGCTTATCAGTCACCAGCTGTAATAACTTGCGTTTGCTGGTGAGGGTGTAGCGCAATTCCAGGCGCGAAAATTCTATCTGGCGCGGATGGCTGGGTACGCTGAGTTGATCCAGAACCCAATCGTACAGCGGGCGATGATCTTCAAATTCCAGTGTACACAACGAATGGGTAATTTTTTCCAACGCATCGGAAATGCAGTGGGTGTAGTCATACATCGGGTAGATACACCACTGGTCACCCGTGCGGATGTGGTGCGCACGGCGGATGCGATAAATGGCCGGATCGCGCAAATTGATATTGCCCGATGTCATGTCTATCTTGGCGCGTAACACACGCGCACCGTCGGCAAATTCACCCGCGCGCATGCGCGCGAACAAGTCCAGATTCTCTGCTACTGAACGCTCACGATAAGGGCTGGGCTTGCCCGCATGGGTGAGGGTGCCGCGATATTCACGCATTTCTTCGGCGCTGAGGTCATCCACATAAGCTTTGCCTTGTTTGATCAACTCAACTGCGAACTGGTACAGCTGCTCAAAATAATCGGAAGCCCAGCGCACCTCGCCCTGCCATTGAAAACCCAGCCAGTGCACATCATCCTGAATGGATCGCGCATATTCGTCGCTTTCTTTTTCCGGATTAGTATCATCAAACCGCAGATTGCACTGGCCGTGATAATCCTGCGCCAGGCCAAAATTCAGGCAGATGGATTTGGCATGACCCACATGCAAATAACCATTAGGCTCCGGCGGGAAGCGCGTCACGATGCCGCTATGCTTGCCGCTGGCCAGATCAGCTTCAATGATATTACGGATGAAGTGGGAAACGGGGGCTTGTGCCTTGCTACTCATCAGCTCGATTGATTTTCAAAAGAATGGGACAGGATTTTACCCGAAAATTCCCCTGCCCTCTCAAATCGAAGTGCGGATCACCGCTTATCCAATAGCAATGAAACAAATTGGCAGATTTGATAGAATCCGACAAACCCTACATTTGGGCTACTGGTCTCAACCCTACAAAACCATCAATCTGGGAAACAAAAATGGATATAGCCAACCGTTTCAGCCTCCGCGCCGCACTGTGCGCAAGTGCATTGCTGCTAGGTTTCAGCCTTAACGCGCGCGCCGATGAAATACAGGACATCAACAAATTATTCAAGCAAAAGGACTATACGCAGGCGCTGGAACGAGTAGATGCTTATCTCGTCAGCAAGCCTAAAGATGCCCAAGCCCGTTTCCTGAAAGGGCTGATCCTGACCGAACAAGGCCAGACTACGGAGGCGATCAGTCTGTTTTCGGCGTTGACCGAGGAATATCCGGAATTGCCAGAGCCTTATAACAATCTGGCTGTGCTGTATGCCAGCCAGGGACAATATGACAAAGCACGGATAGCCCTGGAAATGGCCATCCGCACCCATCCCAGCTATGCCACAGCACATGAAAACCTGGGTGACATTTATGCCAAAATGGCCAGCCAGGCCTATGACCGCGCCTTGCAATTGGATAAGGGCAATACTGCAACCAAAACCAAACTGGCTTTGATTAAAGACCTGTTCACGGGCACTGCCAAAGCAGGTAAGGCAGGCACTGCGGTGGCGGCAGGTGCGGCGGCGACTAAATCAAAAAGCACTACTGCTGCTGCGCCTATTCCTGTTGCTGTATCGGTTCCTGTTGCCAGTGCAACTTCCGAGGTTGCCTCTGCTGTCCCGGTTACGACTGTGGCCGCCGCTCCTGTAGAACAACCTGCGTCTACTGCCAATGCGGAAGCACTGAAAACAGTACAGGATTGGGCGGCAGCATGGTCGACCAAAGATGTGGCGAAATATCTGGCCTTTTACGCTGCTGACTTCAAAACACCAGGTGGAGAAAGCCGCAAAGACTGGGAGGCTGCCCGTAGCGAACGCATCAGCAAACCCAAATCCATCCGCGTAAGTATCAGCAAGGCCAAAGTAAAAATTACGGATGATAGCCATGCCACAGTTACCTTCCGGCAATCTTATCGTTCCAATCAGCTAAGTACTTCTTCCACCAAATCATTGGCACTGGTAAAAACCGACGGCAAATGGCTAATACAGGAAGAACGTTCCGGGAAATAAATGAGCACATGCCTGCGCCTGCCTGTTATTGTTTTCCAGTTACTCGTGCTGGCCTTGATGCACCATACAGCAACTGCCGCTGAGCGTGGTGGTGCATCTCCCAACACACGAGAAGCCCAGCTGGTGCAAAGCCTGCTGTCTATAAACAGCAATGAGCTGGATGTGGCGCTCAAGGAAGTGGATACCTTGCTCAAAGCCACACCCAACTTCAAGCTGGCGCAACTGGTCAGGGGAGATTTGCTGATGGCCCGTGCTCAACCCCTGAGTGACATCGGCAACATGCCAGGCGCATCACGCGAGCAGATGGAAGATTTACGCGACGAGGCACGGGTGCGGCTCAAACGCATACAGGATCGGCCCATTACACTGGCCCCCAAATACCTGTGGCAGCTGGATGCAAACCAGCGCTACGCCATCGTGGTTGATACCAGCAAATCCACACTCTATCTGTACCAGAACGTCAATGGCGAAGCGCGCTATGTCAATGACTTCTACGTCAGCATCGGCAAGCTGGGTGCCGCGAAAATTGCCGAAGGCGACCAGAAAACACCTCTCGGCGTTTATTTTGTCAGTGCCAGCCTGCCCAAAAAAAGCTTGACTGATTTTTACGGCAGCGGGGCATACCCCTTGAATTACCCCAATGAGTGGGATCGCAAACAAGGGCGCGATGGTCATGGCATCTGGCTGCATGGCACACCGTCAGACACCTATAGCCGCCCGCCGCGCTCCAGCAATGGCTGCATCGTATTATCCAACGAAGACTTGAATAAGCTCAGCAAGGTGCTGCAAATCGGCGTCACCCCGGTCATCATCACCAATGGCATGGATAGTATCAACGCGCAGGATCAAACCGAGCGCGCCGCATTATTGCAATCCATAGAAGCCTGGCGCGCAGACTGGGCCAGTATAAATACCAACGCCTATCTCAAGCATTACGCCCGTGACTTCTCCAGCAGCAGCGCAAATTTTTCCTCCTGGTCGCAACAGAAGAAACAAGTGAACGCAGGCAAGTCCTGGATCAAGGTCCATCTTTCCAAGCTCAGCATATTCACTTATCCTGAGCAACCCAACATGGCAGTGGTCAATTTCGAGCAGGATTATTCCAGCAACAATCTTTCCAACCGCATGAAAAAACGCCAGTACTGGATGAAGCGCGACAATCGCTGGCAAATTATTTACGAAGGAGCAGCATGAAAATTATCCAAATACTTTCCCTGGCATCACTTGGCTGGCTCATGTGCCTTAATGCACAAGCCGCAACCCCTACCCCCACTACTACTCAAAAAGGAAAACCCAGCATGGTCACGCTTCACACCAATCACGGCGACATTACCCTGGAACTGAATGCTGAAAAAGCACCCAACACGGTCAAGAATTTTCTCGATTACGTGAACAGCGGTTTTTATAATGGCACGATTTTTCATCGTGTGATTGATGGCTTCATGATTCAAGGCGGCGGCTTCGAGCCCGGCATGAAACAAAAAGCGGTCAAGGCAGCCATCCAGAACGAAGCCGCGAATGGTCTTAAAAACGACAATTACACTGTTGCTATGGCGCGCACGGGTGACCCGCACTCTGCCACTGCACAATTCTTCATTAATGTGAAAGATAACAATTTCCTCAACTACACTGCACCCAATCCTCAAGGTTACGGCTATTGTGTATTTGGCAAGGTAGTCGCCGGCACGGAAGTGGTAGACGCCTTACGCAAGGTTAAAACTGGCAACCGCAACGGATTCCAGGATGTGCCGCTGGAAGACGTCATCATTACCAAAGCAGAAGTAGTGAAATAAACAGTTGTCAGTTGTCAGAAATCAGTAAGCGATTTAACCTAGAAACCGTAGTTGCATGGTCATAATTATGCTCTGAGGCAAGCTAGCAACGGGTGTTCCCTCTCCCCAACCCCTCTCCCAGAGGGAGAGGG
>JAUSKS010000012.1 GCA_030646595.1 Gallionellaceae bacterium
TCGGAGCCGGTCACTACAGAAGTCGCTCTTAATCGGGTTTCGATTTGATCCAGTGGTACGCCGCAAGAAATCAATATAGCAGCGGCGCCGGAGACCATGGGGGCAGAAAATGAGGTGCCGGTAGGGCTGGTGTAGCCACCACCTATTGCAGTTGTGCGTATTGACATACCGGGTGCAGCCATATCCACCCATGCGCCGTAATTGCTATTGTTGCAACGTGCATCCAAAGTGGCTGCCGGGGTGCAAAACGAATCAGCGGGTAATACAGAAATACTGTTGGCTACGGTAATGAACAAATCCTTACGGGTAAGCTGGGCATGCAGAACATTAGTAGAGTCGTTGCAACGCCCCGGGTAGAAGTTGCCGTTCGAATTATTATTGCCCGCAGCATTGGATACAATAGCTACCGGCGTGACACCATTAAGCACAACAGAATTAATCGAAGCACATAAATCGCCCACATCTATCGTCCCCGCTGGAAGATCGAAAGGAATCCACGGCCCGCCAGCAAAACTGGCGTTGACGACGGCAGCAATGCCGTAAGCTTCCGCATCCAGAAAGCTTTGCGTCATTTCCGCAATAGTAAAGACCACATCCGTACCTACCAGTATGGATTTAATCTTGCTGCTGGGTGCTACCCCAGCCACGCCCAGTGCATTATTGGACTTGGCGGCGATCACGCCAGCAACAGACGTTCCGTGTCCATTGGCAGCATCAAAATCCGTGTTGCCTGAGCCGCAGTCGTTATCTGCCAGTTGACAATTACCTACTGTACCAAAGTCCGGGTGCGTACGATCTACACCGGTATCCAGGACGGCAATAATGCTGCCAGTGCCAGTGGCATTAGCATCCCAAGCATCATGCGCGCGTACGCGTTGCAGCCCATGTTGGCTGGAAAATTCCGGGTCGTTGGGAGTGGAGGCTGGTGCCCCAAGTGCGTTAGGGTAGGCGCTTTCCACTTCCGGGCGGGCTTGCAGTTTTTGGATTAGAGCCATCAGCCGCTCCGCACTAAGCGGGACAGACAACTTTAACTGATACAGATTACGCGGCAGCAAGCTGCCAGCCACAGTGGCATTGATGTCGGAGAGCAAGAGACGAATGCTAGCTGCACTCGTACCCTGAACAAAACGTACTAGTATCTCGTCTGCCACAGACTGGGTGCCACCGGACAAGGTAACAGGGTGAGCCGTATCTGACCCGGCAATACGCACCGGAAAGCTGCTCACACAGAAGCGGAGTGGAGATGAAACCATTTCACCGCGACCGATCTTAATGAATGCTTCATAGTTCAAACACGAATCCGGCTTCAGCTTAGCGGTATCAACCTGAATGTTCACGCCCTGAATGCCATCCTTGGCAACCAGATCGCCATCCCTGCCTAGATCATTCATTGCTACGCTTTTTGTATCACCACTGCGTCTCAGGAAAACCGGTGCGGGTGTTTTGCTTACTCCGGCTGAGCGAAGACTGAACCGAACCATTTGCTTGCCGCTGTTAGCAGACAGCGCAGATGGTTCGGCGCGCGGCTGCAATAGGGCAAACTCAGCGCCTGCGCTGACCCGCTGTGCCAATTGCAGCGTTGACCGATCTATTTTCGCGGTAAGTGCAGATTTTTTTTGCTTGTCGGGTACGGCCTTGTTTTTATCTATGGCAAAAACAATTTTTACCGATTCGGTAGAGGTGCCAGCGGCCAGCAATTTTTTGGGTAACGCAAATTCCACATAAGGACGACCATCCCCGCTTAACAAGTGAACATTCTTAAGATCACTCGGATTAAATGCCAGCCGCAGCGGCGATAACAGCGCAACACCGGAACGGTTTTTGATACGGGCTTGGGTGGTGTAAACATTTTTCTTCGCATCAAACTGCAAGGCCGAGTAGCTCACCGTCACGCGGTGATCCACGCTGACGATAATGGGGGCAGTGACCATGGGGTTGATACCCACGGGCTTTGCCGCAGCTTGCGTTGCCAGCAAGCACAGCGAAGCACAGCAGATAGTTTTAAGTAATTGCAACGACAGGCACTGCTTCAACAACGGAAAACTGGTTTTCATTTTTTTCCCCTTTGTAATTGTTACCTCAGGTCACATGACAATAACCTTAAAAAATGCAGTTAAATTTTATCCAATGGCGCAAACCCTCTCCCCTAGCCCCTCTCCCAGCGGGAGAGGGGAACAAAGTCCCTCTCCCGCTGGGAGAGGGGTTGGGGTGAGGGAGCGCCCTTTATTCCATGCCTGTTGGGCATCTCAGTAATGGAAACGCAATTGAGCAATCAGTAGCGCATTACCTTCCATGCGGTACACCATGCGATGTTCATCCGTTATGCGGCGTGACCAGTATCCTGATAATGCATGCTTCAGCGCTTCGGGTTTTCCTACTCCGGCGAAAGGCTCGCGTTGGGTTTCTCGGATCAGCTTATTGATTCGTTCGACCATACGCTTATCCTGCTTTTGCCAGTAGAGATAGTCTTCCCATGCTTCCTCCGCAAATACCAGCTTCACTTGGCCAGCTTCCGCTCCATGCCTTTTCCGGTGCTCAGTTGTGTAGCTGCCGAGAGCAGGCGCTTGGCGTTGGCGGGTGTGCGTAACAGATAGGCAGTTTCTTCGAGCGCTTTGAAGTCTTCAAGCGAGAGCATCACCACAGCCTGCTCGCCATTGCGGGTAATAATCAAGGCTTCGTGGTCGTTGCAAACTCGATCCATGGTGCTGGCGAGGTTGGCGCGTACGGTGGTATAGGTCATTGCATCCATAATATCAAGGCTCCGAATATGTACGTGTTAATGTACATTAACAATCTTCAATTGTCCATCGCTGGTTATCCCGCAGGGCGAGGGGGGTTTCCCCTTCCCCCGCCGGGGGAAGGGCTGGGGGTGAGGGAAATAGCGATAAATATTTTATTGTTGTCATTTATATAAACCTCAGAAATCCGTGATCAAACCATCAAGAATTTCTGACCACACCGTTTGCCAACAACAACCATGATCAAATTTTTCAAATACTTTAAAAGCCGCACCGGGCTGAGGGGCAACTGCATCACGAATAAGCGCAGGCGGCACATTATCATCTTCCCCCCCAGCAAAATGCTGCTGCTTGATATGGGTCGGCAGCGGCGGACGGCGGGCAGGGTTGAGTGACCCGGACAATTGCTCGCCATGCAATGCGGCCCAACGGTCTGTATCAAGATTTGCAGCGAGGGTAATCACCGCTTTGGTTTTAGGTAGCCGTTCTGCCAATAGCATTGCTAATGTGCCACCACCACTGTAGCCCATTAAAATTACAGATTGATAATCTTCTGCCAATTGAGTAAGCGCACTAGTCATGCTGGCTACAACCACTTCTGAATAACGCGCGGAAGTCCATAAATCCGGCATACAGCCTATGGTCTGGCTTAAGCCGTGATAACAAGGCCGCCCCAAATAAAGGCTAGGCATGCTATCCAGCGCCATGAGTGCAAGCATGACTGGTTTGCGCGGCGTGGGGTCAAAGGCGGCGAGATGCTTGCGCACCCAAGGAGTGCCATCGCCTTCCAGATAAACATGTAATATCGAATGTTCAGTGGCGCGGCCCGGTTTGATATAAACAACATGTTCGTAGCCCTCCCCCTTCACCACCTGCCTGTGGTAGCCCAAGCCAGCAGCTTGTTCATCCATGCGCATTGCCGGGCTGGCGCAGCCGGTTATTTGCATGACCAGACAGAACATGCAAACGAGTACCAATGAGTCCAGTGGCCTCAAAGCGAGGTTCGGCGTATTGCTTGCGCAGTCCCGCTTGGCAGGGTTAGACAGTGGCTGATTGAAAGGCAGCAACTGGAACTTGTCGGCTTACTGCGACAGACTTGCGTAGCGCTTTGATGCGCTCAATTTCATGCAAGGTCTGAGCTGAAAAATAAGATTCGCCGCAACTCGGACAAGACCACATAGGGATTGCTTCAATAATGAGCAAAGCAGACGCTTTACCAAAACTGCGTGTAACGAGCTTGATTTGCACGGACGAGCTGCCGCAATAGGCGCATTGATGTTCAGAGGACATAGACGGTGATGACGATGAGTTTTCCGGTGAGGCCGATTTTAATGACGGCTTGCGCCTCGCTCCCATCGAGAGTGACGCCGGAGACAATGTTTTTGATTTCACGGGTTTTGACATCGCGCTGGCGCTCGACGATTTGACCTGTGAGGATGATGCTTTCGAGGTCAAGGATTGAGAGGTTGTCATCTTCAAGCTCCTCTGCTGCGTGAGTGGAAACGACATAATTCAGTGTGCGGATAAGGTTCCGAATTTGCTGAATTGTAGGATAAGCCATACCCGTAAGTCTATAGGGCGGAGATAAAAATGTCTAACTACTGATACCCGGCTACTGATGAAACCACTGATCCTAAAAAACGCAGTTGAATTTTTATCCCATGGTGCAAACCCTCGCCCTTAGTCGGCTTCGCCCCCCTCGCGTCGCTCTCCCCCGCGGGAGAGGGGAATAAAGTCCCTCTCCCTCTGGGAGAGGG
>JAUSKS010000013.1 GCA_030646595.1 Gallionellaceae bacterium
CCCTCTCCCACAAGTGGGAGAGGGGACTTGTGCATAGAGGAACAAAAAATGAAGCCTTGATGTGATGCCGGGCGAGTATCGGGCGGGCATAGCAATAGTTATCATATTGAGCGTCGTCAAAGGTCAGGGCGAGTAATGGACGTGCCGAAATCGCGCCGTTCAGATAGCGTTCATGCTGGGTTGCCAGCGCGCCGCAATCAAAATGCTCAGCGAAATAAGTGAGCAAGGTATCGAGCTCTTGTGGTGTTACAACAAGTCCGGGAAAAGGATAAGCCAGCCGGTCTGCTTCAGGAAGCACATGATGAAAAGTAATAATCGAAAGATATTTTCGGTTGCGTCGCTGTGGCGATGTGATGCCCATTTTAAAAAGAAGGTGGGCAATGCCGTTGCGAAGTATGGTTGTAGCGCTCATAAACGCTAATATTGAGGCTCGGACTTATGTCAAGGCACGCTGATAAGAGATTATTTCGGGTAACATAGGCGGGCAGTTGACGGAGATATAAAAATGCAAAGAGAAAAAGCGCAGTTCGTAGAGCGCGCAAGTTGTATTACCTGTGGTTCAGCCAACATCATTCAGATAGCTAGCGGACGATTCAATGACGATCCTCTGCGCAGTTTTATCGAGAACGATCCATGGGGTGAGTCACCGATACCCTATATTGCCGATGGTCACTGGGTATTTGTGGGTTGTGGCGATTGTACAACGCGATTTCACCAGCGCATCCTGGCCCCTGAATGGGTGCAGAGATGTTACAGCGAATGGGTTACTCAAGAAGCGATGGAGAAATTTCTGGCACCACAAAATACGCCACAAACACATTTCAATAAAGCACGGCAGCATGTATCCCACGTGTTACGCCTGGAAAAATTAACCCGGCAAATTCGTGAGGGTGATACTGTTCGTGTGCTGGATTTCGGCTGTGGCTGGGGTGAATTTTTAGTAATGTGTGCTCGTTTTGGGCTCAATGGATACGGCATTGACTTTGCGCCTGACCGGCGCAAGCAGGGACAGGTTTCTATTTTTTCAGGAATTGAAGATTTACAAAACGGAACTCCCAACAGGGGTATGGGCTTTTTCCACGCTATTACGATGTTTGAGGTACTGGAACACCTGGCTGACCCCCTAGCTGTGCTTCAATCACTAAATGATCTTATTATGCCGGGAGGTGTTCTTATTTTGGAAACGCCCGATTGCACTGGTGTGCAGGGTATACAAACCATTCAAGACTACAGGGCAATCCACCCCCTTAGTCACATCAATTCTTTTACGCCGAAAAGCTTGCGCACTATTGCCGGGTACGCTGGGTTTTCGCCTATCAATTGCGGCGTGGCCCAGGTCACCTGTGACTTGGCAAAGGTGATAAAGACAGAAGCAAAACGTGCTCTTTCTAAGTTACTCAAGCCTGCAACACAGCAGTATTTCCGCAAGACATAATTCAACTAATGGTCGGAGGCGTACACTATATGATCCGGCCAGATTACGTTTGGAAGTCCGTTCGCCTTGAGCCTGTCGAAAGGAGAAAGGGCTTCGACAAGCGCAGCCCGAACGGAGTTAATGCTTCACCGTGCCGGATCAATAGTGCCAATTGCAGTACAATTATATAATTGTTTCCCCTAAACCAATTCGCCCCCATGTCTACACGCATTGCCTATGTCATCAACCAGTATCCCAAGGTCAGTCATACCTTTATCCGCCGGGAAATTCTCGCGCTTGAACGTCAGGGCTTTAACATTCTGCGCATTGCGTTGCGAGGATGGGATACCGAACTGGTTGACGAAGAAGACCAACGCGAGCGGATGCATACCCGTTATGTGTTGCAGGGAAATACTCTCACGCTGCTGTGGGCTGTATTGCGGACGCTGCTGACGGCGCCCATGCGCTTTCTGCCTGCACTTATACTGGCGATTCGCATGGGTCGGGGTGCAGTGCGCCCGTGGCCCTATCACCTGGCTTATTTCGCCGAAGCTTGCCGCATACTGCCGTGGCTGAAATCTTTTGGCGCGACACATGTGCATGCACATTTCAGCACCAATTCGACCGAGGTTGTGATGCTAGCCCATGCGTTGGGCGGACCGCCCTATAGCTTTACGATGCATCATGGGCAAGTTGAATTGCAATTTGGCGGTTTGCGGGAAAAGGTACACCGCGCGGCGTTCGTCGTGGCGATCAGCTCTTTCGGGCGTAGCCAGCTTTATCGCCGGCTCGAGTATGTATGCTGGCCCAAGATTAAATTGATTCATTGCGGGCTGGAGCCGGAGTTTCATGCGGTGGAGCCAACATTAGCTGTCGCCACGCCGCATTTGATCTGTGTAGGCCGCTTCTCCAGGGAAAAGGGGCAGTTGCTTCTGGTCGAGGCGGCTAAGCGGCTGGCCGAAAAGGGCATCAAATTTGATCTGGTATTAGCCGGTGATGGCGAGATGCGGACAGAAATAGAGAACCTGATTGCACGGTATAAATTAACCGGGCACATCCGGATTACCGGCTGGATCAGCAGCAATCAAGTTCGTGCAGAAATTCTGGCGGCGCGCGGTCTGGTGTTGCCCAGTTTTACCGAAGGCTTGCCCGTGGTAATCATGGAAGCGATGGCTTTGCGGCGGCCAGTGTTAGCCACTTATGTGGGCGGTATCCCGGAACTGGTAAAAGCGGGTGAACATGGCTGGCTGTTCCCGGCTGGTTCCATTGATGATTTGGCAACGGCCATGGAAGATTGCTTGTCAGCATCTCCCGATGTGTTGAAGAAAATGGGTGACGCTGCCTACCTGCGCGTTATGGAGCAGCACTCCATTGATAGGGAAGCTGCCAGGCTTGCTGCTCTCTTCTCTACCTAAGGATATTCAATGGCCCCCGCATCGAATACACCACTTTGCGGTCTGGTTGAGCGGAAAAAATCCGAGAATACCGGAACTGTTATTCCACTATCTCTGGCATAGCTGCCAGCGCCAATGTTGAAATCTGCCGGAACAGAAGGTATGGCAATAGCAAAGGATGG
>JAUSKS010000014.1 GCA_030646595.1 Gallionellaceae bacterium
GTTCTCAAAGGCCTGGAGGCGGTCAGAAAGCGCCCTGGAATGTACATAGGCGACACCAACGATGGCAGCGGCCTGCATCACATGGTATTCGAAGCCGTGGACAATGCCGTGGATGAAGCGTTGGCTGGCCACTGCAATGAAATTTCGGTAACCATACACCCTGATAACTCCATTAGCGTAACCGACAATGGACGTGGCATCCCGACCGATATACACAAGGAAGAAAACCGTTCTGCAGCAGAAGTCATCATGACCGTGCTGCATGCAGGCGGGAAATTTGATGGCAACTCGTACAAGGTTTCCGGTGGCTTGCATGGGGTGGGTGTGTCGGTGGTTAATGCGCTGTCTGAATGGTTGCGCTTAACCATCCGCCGCGACGGCAAGGTACATGCCATGGAGTTTCATCTGGGCGAGCCAGTGGCCCCGCTCAAAGTAGTGGGCACCACCGACAAGCGCGGCACAGAAGTTCATTTCCTGCCCAGCAAGGAAATTTTCGGCTTGGTCGAATTTCATTTTGAATTGTTGGCCAAGCGCTTGCGCGAACTCTCGTTTCTGAATAACGGCGTAAAAATTTCCTTAATAGACAAACGCAATGGCAAGGAAGAGCATTTCGAGTTCACCGGCGGGGTCAAGGGTTTCGTCGAATACATGAACAGAAACAAGGCAGTGTTGCACCCAAATGTGTTTTATACCTGTGTCGAAAAAGACGGCATCACCGCAGAAATTGCAATGCAATGGAATGACTCGTATCAGGAAACCGTGCAGTGTTTCACCAATAATATTCCGCAACGCGATGGTGGAACCCACCTCACTGCTTTGCGCACCGCGATGACGCGCACCTTGAATCAATATATCGAATCGGAAGACCTAGCCAAAAAAGCCAAGGTAGAAACTACTGGTGATGATATGCGTGAAGGATTAACGGCGGTGCTGTCAGTCAAACTGCCTGATCCCAAGTTCTCCTCGCAAACTAAAGATAAGCTGGTCTCTTCAGAGATCCGCCCCGTTGTTGAAGAGGTGGTCAGCCAGCAATTGATGGCCTATTTGCTGGAAAAACCCAGTGATGCCAAAGTCATCGTCGGCAAAATTATAGATGCTGCGCGCGCCCGCGAAGCCGCGCGCAAGGCGCGTGAATTAACGCGCCGCAAAGGTGTGCTGGACGGCATGGGTTTGCCTGGCAAGTTAGCCGATTGCCAGGAAAAAGACCCGGCGCAATCCGAGCTTTATCTGGTAGAGGGCGATTCGGCGGGCGGCTCAGCCAAGCAAGGACGAGATCGTAAATTCCAGGCCATCTTGCCGCTCAAGGGCAAGATACTGAATGTGGAGCGCGCGCGTTTTGAGAAGCTGATCTCCTCGCAGGAAATCGCCACGCTGATCACCGTGCTGGGAACCGGCATCGGCAAAGACGAATACAATCCCGACAAATTACGTTACCACCGCATCATCATCATGACCGACGCCGACGTGGACGGCTCGCATATCCGTACCTTGTTGCTGACTTTTTTCTATCGCCAGATGCGCGAGCTGGTCGAGCGCGGCCATGTCTACATTGCCCAGCCGCCGCTGTATAAAGTCAAACAGGGCAAGGATGAGCGCTATCTCAAAGACGACCACGAAATGAAAAATTACATGCTGCGCTCGGCGCTGATTGATGCTGAGCTGTATGCAGACCAAGGTGCCGTTGCGCTAAAAGCCGAGACGCTGGAACATCTGGCCAAAGAATATTTTCTGGCCGAAGCAGTTATAGATCGCCTGTCGCGCGTGATAGCCGTCGAAGCGCTACACGCCATGCTCAAGCAACCGGATATTCAGCTGGATACTGCGGAGCAGGCCAAACAAAGCGCGGTCCGCTTGCAGCAGGCATGTGGTCCGGAAATTTTGGTAAAAGTAGAAGTCAATCCGGCCAATGATGAACATCGCTTGCGCCTGGAAAAACATTTCCACGGCAATTTTTCTGTCAGCCATATAGAACAAAGCTTTCTACACAGCGGCGATTTCGCGCAGATTCAGCAAACTGCGCTGGCCTTGGGTGGCTTGCTGGGCGGCGGCGCGTATATCAAGCGCGGCGAGCAGCGCATGCCGGTGGCGGATTTCAAGCAGGCCATAGAATGGTTGCTGGAAGAAGCCAAGCGCGGGCTCAACATCCAGCGTTACAAGGGCCTGGGCGAAATGAATCCGGAACAATTATGGGAAACCACGATGGATGTAAAAAACCGGGTGCTGTTGCGGGTGCAAATTGAAGACATGATCACCGCCGACGAAATTTTTACCACGTTGATGGGCGATATAGTGGAACCGCGCCGTGCTTTCATCGAGCAGAACGCGCTCGGCGTTAGAAATCTGGATGTGTGAAAACCGAGCATGAATATCAAAGCCATTATTTTTGATGTAGACGGGACCTTGGCCGACACCGAAGACGCACATCGGATTTCTTTCAACCAAGCTTTTACGAAAAGCCATCTAGACTGGAATTGGGATGTTGCCTTGTATGACAAACTGCTCAAGATTACTGGCGGCAAGGAACGCATCAAGCATTATGTCGCCAATTACCAAACTAATTTTAATAGGCCGGCGGACTATGAAGAGTTTGTTAAGAACCTGCACTTGTTGAAAACGCGGCATTACACCGCCATGTTGCGTGAAGGACAGATTCCACTACGCCCCAACATTAAGCGGCTGCTCACCGAAGCCCGGCAAGCCGGACTCAGGCTGGCTATTGCCACCACGACTTCCCCAGAAAATGTGTCCACCTTGCTGCAACAAGGCTTGGGCGCAGCAGGTGAAGACTTGTTTGAGGTCATAGGCTGTGGCGATATCGTGCCGCACAAAAAACCCGCTCCCGATATTTACCACTGGGTATTGGAGCGGCTTCATCTCCAGGCAGCAGAATG
>JAUSKS010000027.1 GCA_030646595.1 Gallionellaceae bacterium
GCGATGAAGGCCAGCAAGGGCAAGGCCAATCCGGCGCAACTTAACGAAGTGTTGAAGAAAAAATTGGCGGGTTAAAGCACCCCGCGTGGCTTGTGCGGAGCCTTGCTGAACAGAAAATCATACAGCCAGTTTGGCAGCAGCTTAAGTACCTGCCCGACGATTCCCATCTGCCACGGCACCACGGCAAAAGATTTGCCGCAGGCTATCACGCGCGCAATGCGTTGTGCCGCGACATCCGCAGGCAATATAAAAGGCATGGGATAGGGATTGATCGCCGTCATGGGCGTTCTGACATAGCCGGGGCAAATGGTTATCACCCGTACACCGCTATCACGTAATTCCACGCGCAGACTTTCCAAATAAGAAATAGCCGCTGCCTTGGAAGCAGAGTACGCACCTGCACCCGGCAAGCCACGAAACCCGGCGACACTGGCTATGCCGACCAGCTTGCCCTGCCCCGCTACACGCATCGCAGTCAGGAAAGGCTGAAAAGTTTTTACCATGCCCAGCATATTGATATCCATCACCTGCTGAAACACCCCGTTATCCTGGGCATAGTCGGTGAGGGTACCGGCACTGACTCCAGCATTGGCAATGACGATATCGGGCACACCCACCCGCGCGATAAAATCATGCGCTGCCTGCCGCATGGCGGCTTCATCACGCACATCTACCGGATAATAATAAACCTGGTGGGGAAACTGCTCAGATAAGGATTGCAGCAAATCAGCGCGGCGAGCCATTAAGCCCAGTACCGCGCCTTGTGCAAGATAGCATTGCGCCAACGCTCGCCCCAAACCGCTGGATGCGCCGCTGATAACAATGCGCAATGCCATTAACGCTTTTTAGCTGCGCGCTCCTTGCGCGCCTTGGCTATCACAGCGTTTAATATGCGGATAGTATCCTCAGACTGCAAACCGGAAATCAGATATTTTCCATCCACTATCAAACTGGGTGTGCCACGGATGTTGTAGTCCTGCATCATTTTCTTGCTATTCGCGACCTGGGCTTTTATATCCGGGGCATTATAAGCAGCGTTGAATGCTGCACGGTCTACGCCATGCTGGGCTACAAAGTCGGTGGTCAGGGTCTCATCCATTTGCTGGATGTTGCTTGCATTCCAGACATTGTAGAGCGCATCTTCCATCTGCTGTTGCTTGCCCAGTTTTTGCAAGGCGTAGAAAGTGTACGTCATCGGTTCCCACGCAGGATCAAAAGTAGCAGGCACTTTAGTCAGCATGACATCCTTGGGCATTTTTTTCTCCCAGGCTTTTAACAAGGGATGCAGCTTGAAACAATGGGAACAGCCATAGAAGAAAAATTCCAGCACTTCGATTTTTTTGCCGCTATGAGTAGGCTGGGCCGGAGTAAGCAGCGAATAACCATTACCCGCCTCAGGTACAGCCTTACCTGCTTGAGGAAAAGCCACCGCCTGAGTAGTGCACAACAAAGCCAGAAACATCAAAATATATTTGTTCATTTTTTCCTCGAACAGATTAAGTTTATCAAAAAATTAGTGTAGTAAAAATAATGTCATTATTGTTTCCGTGCCGCGCCTGATTTAGCTGAAGAACGTTCTTTGCGCGCCTTGTCCACCAAAACATTTAATACTTTAATGGTATCCTCCGGGTGCAAGGCAGTAATCGCGTATTTGCCATCCACTATTAAGGTAGGAGTGCCACGAATATTATAGCTCTGCTGCAATTGCTTGCCGCGTAATACCCTACTTTGCATGGCGAAAGCATTATAGGCATCGCTGAATTTTTTTCGGTCCACGCCATGCTGTGCTACAAAATCAGTCGCTGTGGCTTCATCGCTCAGGACAAGATTCTGCACATTCCATGCGTCATATAAGGCATCATCCAGGCGCTTTTGCTGGCCCAGTGATTCCAGGGCATAAAAGGTGCGCGCCATCGGTTCCCACGCAGGATTGAAGATGGTTGGGACGTATATAAGCTCGACATCCTTGGGCATTTTCTTTTCCCATGCACTTAGCAACGGGTGTAATTTAAAACAGTGGGAGCAGCCATAAAAGAAAAATTCCAGCACCTCGATTTTGTTACCGCTATGCATGGGTTGTGGCGGAATAATTGGGGTGTAATCCTTGCCAGCTTCAGGTGCGCCAAATGCATGGCTGGCACACAATAAAGCCAATACGCCCACAATCTGCTTGATGATTTTCACATTTATCTCCTTTAATGGTTAAATTATTGTGACCGCATGGGAGTGGCGTCCACTCCATTTTGTTTCAAGGCAGTCCGTGCCTTATTCATTTCGTCTGTACCTTTATAAGGACCCAGCCGCACACGATGCCATGTTCCCTTGTCGGGAATAATTGCAGTCTGCACATTGGCTTCCATGCCGAGCAAAGCCAGCTTGGCTTTAAGTTTGTCGGCATCTTCTGCATTGGAAAATGAACCGGCCTGCAAAAAATAAATTTCTGGTACAGCTTGTGCCGTTGCAGGAGTAGGCTTGCTGCCACTGGTTGCTGATTTGTCATTACCTTTTTGTGTAGTACCCGCCGTGTCCTGTTTATCGGTCAACACCCGGTAGAATTCAAAACGAGGCTTGCTTTCACTGACTGCGGAAGCAGGTGCTGCCACTGTGGGCATCACTTTTTCGGGAATTTTTTCCGGGTTTATAAAATGGCCGGGGGTTTTCTGGATATACCATGCCACGCCGCCTGCGATAGCCAGCCCGATAACAATACCTATCAGTATACCCATCAGCAATGAACTACCCTGACGCGGTGTTGCATTGCCCCTGTTATAGCCCATATTTAATCCTTTACATTTTATCGGGTGCGGAAACACCCAATAATGACAAGCCGTTGCGCATGACCTGCGCCACCGCAGCAATCAACGCCAGCCGCGCATGTTTAATGCTTGCATTGTCGACCAGAAAACGAGAAGCATTATAGTAGCTGTGGAAATTTGCTGCCAAGTCTTTCAGGTAAAAAGCCATCAAGTGTGGTGCCATATCTTGCGCTGCATTTTCCATTATCTGAGGGTAATCAATCAGACACTGCAACAAAACCCGTTCATATTCATTGTCCAACACAGCCATATCGGCTTGCCGCAACAGCGCAAATTCGCCGCCCCATTGCTGCAATACGCTGCAAATGCGCGCATGGGCATATTGAATATAATACACCGGGTTTTCATTGCTCTGCGATTTCGCCAGGTCTATATCAAACACCAGTTGCGTATCCACATTGCGCGCAGCCAGAAAATAGCGCGTAGCATCACAGCCAACCTCATCTATCAAATCACGCAAGGTCACATAGCTGCCAGCGCGCTTGGAAATTTTCACCTCGCAGCCACCGCGCAACACAGTGACCATCTGGTGCAACACGTACTCCGGCCAGCCTGAGGGTATACCGACATTCAGCGCTTGCAGGCCAGCCCGCACACGGGTGATGGTGCTATGGTGATCAGCCCCCTGTTCGTTAATGGCCCGCGCAAAGCCGCGCCGCCATTTATCCAGATGATAGGCCACATCGGGTACAAAATAGGTATAGCTGCCATCACTCTTGCGCATCACCCGATCTTTATCATCGCCGAAATCGGTGGTGCGCAACCACAAGGCATTGTCCTGTTGATAGGTATGACCACTGGCCATGAGCAGGTTGACTGCTTCTTCCACCTTGCCTGCGGTATACAGTGCAGATTCCAGTGAGAACACATCGAAGTTCACGCCGAATGCGCGTAAATCAATATCCTGCTCACGACGCAAATAAGCCACGGCAAAATGACGAATGGCCACGGCATCAGCGACATCGCCACTAGCGCGTACATGCTGGTCATCGGCATCGACCGCTTCACGCGCCAAATAGGCGCGCGCCACATCGGCGATATATTCACCGCGATAACCATTTTCCGGCCAGGCCGGGTCATCTGGCGCCACACCCTGGCAGCGTAATTGTACGGACTGCGTCAGGTTATCAATCTGCGCGCCGGCATCGTTGTAATAAAATTCACGCGTTACCTGCCAGCCTGCGGCTTGCAAAATGCGGCACAAACAATCGCCCACCGCCGCGCCGCGCCCATGACCAATGTGCAGCGGGCCGGTAGGGTTGGCAGAAACAAATTCGACTTGCAGCTTACGCCCTGCACCGAGATTGAGATGGCCATATTGTTCTCCCGCCTGTAATACGCTCTGCACCACGCTTTGTTTGGCCGCCACGGTAAGAAACACATTGATGAAACCCGCGCCAGCAATCTCCACTTTTTCTATTACCGTGGAAGCGGGCAAAGCTGCGATCAAGGCCTGCGCCAAATCGCGTGGACTGCGGCGTAGCGGCTTGGCCAATTGCATGGCCAGATTGCAGGCATAGTCGCCATGCTGCGTCTGCTTGGGACGATCCAGCACAACGGTCAGGGTAGCCGCATGCTCGGGTGCCACAATGCGCAAGGCATGGGTAAATAAGTCGGCTAGATGGATTTTGAAATTGGCAACAGCGGTAGTCATCGCAACACCTTAAAGAAGGCGCGGATTATAGCACTAGCGCATGCGCTCACTGACTCAGGAAGGTTGCTCAGAAGAAGGTATCCCAGGGCTGATTCCAGTCTCGCGCAACAACGCTTCCACTGCCGCAATATCAGCATGGGTTTCCGGTTTTCGGCTACCGCTGTGCCGGGCATTTTCTGGCAACACTGCAATATGTAGCGGAATACCGGTTTCCGTTTGCAGGGTAAAGCTCGGCACCACCTGCTCTCTACCCATCAGATGGACACGCCATTCGCCGCCTTCAAAGGGCAAGTTATGCTTGAATAAAAACATCATCACGGCTTTTTCGTCATCGGAATAAATCAGCAGATTAATGTCCGATTGCTCGCCTGCTGTACCATTCAGCACCGAGCCAGTCAAATAAGGATGGAAGGATTGCAGAAATTGCATGACGGTAAGTGCCTGCTGGCGTAATTGACGCAACACGTCCGGATGGCGATTACTCTGATACAGATTGCGGAAACTGCGCAATGCCGTTTCCACTTCCTCATTGCTGGGCAGATGCTGTGTATCGGTCGCACCCATTTGCCGGGCCGCTTTGCGTTTGGCAAAAGCATAATCAGTGATGCCATCTTCTGCCATTAAACGCGCAGCCTGATGGGCCAGTTGTTCGCGCATATGGTCGCGCCGATGCGGACGGTCTTTATTATTCATATCAGAATAATTGATCTATCACGGATTCTATTAGCGACTTCTCGTGCGGAACGACAGCTTGCTCGGGCGGCACATTTTCCTGGTAAAAATATTCCGTCAAGATACCATTTTCATCGCGCAAGCCATCATTGTTAATGCGCGCTACTACCATATTTTCCGGCATGTTGTAGACCGCCTCAGGCACAGTCTTGAGAACTTTCCCCATATAGTCCATCCAGATTGGCAAGGCTGCTCCGCCGCCGGTTTCTTTTTCGCCCAGGCTGTGCGGATTGTCGAACCCTATCCAGGAAACTCCCACGATAGTCGGTTGAAAGCCACAGAACCAGGCATCCATGGAGTCGCTGGTAGTACCGGTCTTGCCAGCCAGATCCTGACGCCCCAGCTCCATTGCGCGGATGGCAGTGCCGTGGCGCACCACACCTTGCAACATGTTTACCATAATATAGGCATTGCGCACATCCAGAACCTGTTCCGCATTTTCTCCGGCTATGACGGGCGCAGCTTTTTCCAGCACATTGCCGTTGGCGTCTTCGATACGCTGGATAAAGTAAGGAGCGACACGGAATCCGCCGTTGGCAAAAACCGAATACCCTGCCAGCATTTGCATCGGCGTCACTGAGCCCGCCCCCAGTGCCATAGTCAAATAAGGTGGGTGCTTGGCAGCATCGAAGCCGAATTTGGTAATGTAGTCTTGGGCGTATTGCGGAGTAATGGCTTGCAATATACGCACCGAGACCAGATTTTTGGATTTGGCCAGCGCTTGCCGCATGCGCATGGGACCTTCAAATGTGCCATCAAAATTTTTCGGTTGCCATATTTCATTGTTGGTCTCACCCTTGTCATACATCAGCGGCGCATCCGTCAGCGGGGCATCATTAATGACCGAGGCGGCGGTAAAACCTTTTTCCAGCGCAGCAGAATAAATAAAGGGTTTGAAGCTGGAGCCAGGCTGCCGCCAAGCCTGGGTAACATGATTAAACTGACTGCGGCTGAAATCGAAACCTCCAACCAGCGCATATACCGTGCCATCGCGTGGGCTGGCTGACACAAAGGCTGCTTCTACTTGCGGCAATTGCGTAATTTGCCAGATACCCTTTTCATCCTGCTGCACACGGATCAGCGAACCTACGCGCAAGCGCCTGTTCAGCGCAATCTTCTCACTGGGATTGGATTGCGCAAACTTCAGTCCTTCGCCGCTAATCTCGACAGTCTGGCCGCCTTTGCAATAAGCACGGACTCCTTTGGCATTGATTTGCTGAATCACGGCTGGAATCAAATCGTCACTGTCCGCAACATCTTGCAGCGCATCTTCCAGATATTCTTCGCTGCTTTCATTACGTAAATTAATATAACCTTCCGGACCACGATAGCCATGTCTGTGGTCATATTCCAGCACACCTTTGCGCAGCGCCGTATAGGCGATCGCCTGGTCTTGCGCACGTATAGTGGTATAAACCTTGATACCCTGAGTATAAGTGTCATCCTGATAGCGCTCGAATACTATTTGTCTCACCATCTCTGCCAGATAATCTGCCCGAACCAGAAATTCCTGACGACCATGCTTGACATCCAAGGCTTCCAGTTGTGCCGCTTCCTGCTGGGGTGTATCAATAAAACCGAGGTCATGCATGCGCCGTAATACATAGGTCTGGCGCAATTTGGCGCGCTTGGGGTTAACCACCGGGTTATAAGCAGAAGGGGCCTTGGGCAAGCCAGCCAGCACGGCGATTTCGGCAATGCTGAGCTGATTGAGATTTTTGCCAAAATAAACCTGCGCTGCTGCCGCAAAACCGTAAGCGCGTTGCCCCAGGTAGATCTGATTAATGTATAACTGCAGGATTTCATCCTTGCTCAGGTTGTGCTCAATCTTGAGTGCCAGCAGCACTTCATTGAATTTTCGTGACATGATTTTTTCCTTGGACAGG
>JAUSKS010000073.1 GCA_030646595.1 Gallionellaceae bacterium
AAAGGCCGGAAGTATCCCAATTCATCAGGCTGGTCTTGGGGTTGTTTTTATAAGTGCCGGAAACGGCATACCACAAGCATTCGTGATCGCCGTCATGTAACGTCTGCAAGCCCAGAGTCTTCCATGGAAATCTGCCTATCATACTGACATCTTCGGTGCCGCAGTTTAAGTCTGATTGGCCTTCTGCGGGGTTGTTAGAAAGGTTTCTGCCGTCAATATCCATGCAGGGTAAATAGCCATGCACATGGTTAGGACTAGCAGGAGGTGTGGGGTGGGTATCGCCGTGGGTAATGGCAAAGCTAATCAATGCATTCCTGGCTTGCATCAATGCGGCAGTAGCCCCTTCCTGCCGTGTATTCTTCAGCGCGAAAGGGCTGAATGAGCTAATCAGCAGAGTGGCAGCACCTAACACCAGAATTACCAACATCACCATCAACGCTGCCCCACATTGTGGATGCCGATAATTTCCAACAACAATTCCTTCCCCTTCAAGGGGAGGGCCAGGGTGGGGATGGGGGTGAAAGCACAATACAGCGTAATTACCCCATCCCCATCCCACCCTTCCCCTTGAAGGGGAAGGAGCCGCATTAGTGGCGTTGTTAAGAAAGGGCATGGTTTATTTATCAGACGGTGTCGGGCTTGCCTGGGGAGGTTTATCCAACAACAATTTCTGCCCCACTTTTACTTTAACAGGCTGTGATTTTCCCGGTACGGGAAGCGATTGCGCTTCGGGACTGCGTTCTCCGCTGCTGTCTGCTTTTTGTGCTACACCATTGATCCACACCGTACGTGGTCCACCGTGTTTTTGTACGATGCCGTTGACTGTCAGCACAGAAGCGGAACGGCTTTCATCAGGGATGTTGCGCGCATAGATGTTGTCGAGCTGGCTGCGCTGTTCGGGAGTGAAAAATAGGCGGCCCAACTCGCCTGCTTGTGCAGCAGGAGTAATAAGGCCGACAAGCAGGGTGCAAGCTAACAGGATCGCGGGCGTCCCGCCCGCTGTCTGTTTTAAATGTGGCGGGCGAGACGCCCGCGATCCCTTGAGTAGTTGTCTCATTTCGCATTCCTGTTGTGCAAGGTTAACCAACCACCACCGCATTCTGCCTTGAGGTGTGGTGCCAGGTTATTATCAGGTGCAGTACTATTGCGTGTCAGCGCACAATGGTCAATCACAAACCAGCCTTTGCTGCTGCGTAGCATGTCTAGGAAATTGATTAGTTGCTGTTCATGCAATAAATCAAATTGCAAGCTCATCGGACTCAACTTGAGGTCAAAGCTACCGCTATCCAGCGGCGGGGCAGGTAGATAAGGTTGTTGTGGGGAAATGGTGTATTTAAAATCCAGTACGCTATTCTGCCGATGCAGTTTTTCCAGGTCTTCAATCCAGTCCAGGCGCTGATCATTGCCGATGATTTTGCGTTGCAGCAGCTCGTTATATTCCAGTGCATAAGTAGCCATGTTTTGTCTGTCATCTTGTGCTGCAGCCAGGCGGCTGCGCGCTTCGCTTAATTGACGCTGCGCAGTTTGCTGATTATGGTTGGCCTGGGTGGTATAGCTTGCGCTCAGCATAATGGCCACACTACCCAAGCTGAGTATCAGAAAAAAACTGAGCAGAGGCCACTGAATATAAGGTAGGTCGGATTTAGAAAATGTCATGGGCCCCTCATGGAGTCGGTCGCCAGATTATTTTTAATGAAAACTGCGCAGGCTTGGCATTGCTCTTGCCAACATCAGCGGTGATATTACCTTTAGGGCTGATATCCAGCGGCAAGATAAGCGCGGTGACGGTATGGCCGCGCTGGATCAGGGCTTGCTGGAAGCGCTCCACATAATTCAGTGCGGCGCGGTAATCACCTGCCCATTCTTCCAGTTCTCCGCTTAGCAGAATGATTTGGGCAGGTGCGGTGGCAGGGGTGCCAGCGGTATTCATGACATCAGCTGCCGCGCTGACCTGCCATGACAGTTTGTCTACATGTATGCGCGGAAAAGCATCCAAGGTCGTGCTCAGCCCGGCTAATATTTTTTGTGGCGGAGGTGAATGGTCGTCCAGTTTGCGTAATAACAGGACCGCAGTTTTCATGTCGGTGGCGGCGGCCAGGTTGTTGGGAAAGTCCTGCGTAATTTTTTGGGCTTGTTGCGCCAATTGACCCGCTTGCTGCTGGAGTGATTCGCTGGTAGCAGTTAAGCCGCGGCCTTCCCATAAATTGGCCATGCTCCATAGCAGGCTGGCTACGGCCAATACTGTGCTGGCAAGCCGCAGGCTCTTGCGTAATTGCCACAACTGGAAAAAATGAGTGTGCTTGGCAGCGGCGTAATGGCTGTGCGGCGGCTGAGTAGCTAGCAAATGCAGCAACAACAGAGTGGCGTCTGATTCCTGGTAAGGCGTTTTCGATTTGAGATGTAGCCCTAATTGCTGGATATCCAGATAGGCATAGCGCATCTCCGCATTGCTTTGCAATTGCGCTGCTAATTGGCGCTGATCGGTGGCATGACAAACGATATGCACATCCAGTGCTGAACCATCCGGCAACAGGCTCAAGCTTTTCAGATACTGGTGAGTACGTAGCGCTTCGGAAGCAACCAGTTCGCTGAATGAATTATTGCTGCCCATAGGCGTGAGCCGTGAAAAATGCAGGCGTTTTGCCTTGAAATAAGTCTGGCGCAGGCCAGCATGTTTTTCCCAGGACAGCAGCAACACATGATCAGAAAGAATATCCTTAACCAGCGGCGTGCTGAGATCGGGCACTGAATAAATACCTGCCAGCGGTGTACTGTGCTGCGCCATGATTTCCAGCCACGGCAGGATGAGGGTGGGGTTGGTTAGCGCAGAAAATAATATTTCATCATCGCGTCGCCCGTCTGGCTGGCGCTGTTGCAGCAGCGCCTTACGGAAGGGGGTGTTACGATAATATTGTTCAAACTTGCGCTGTAGCAAGGCGCTGCGGTCACTACCGCGCAAATGGGGAATTGTGTCATAGCGAAAATCTTCTTCACTCAAATCCACCAGCAGGCGAGTCGGCTGACGATGAGTTTTTAAAAATGCGCTGAACTGTCCGCGGCCTTCCGTGCTATCCGAAAACTCTTGTGCCAGAGACAATAAACCGTCTTGCCACAAGTAGGCATGGAGGTAATTGGCACCGAGAAAGAGCAAGGTTTGAGATTTCATTTTTAGAAAAAGAAATTGGCCACATAACCAGCGACTTGGCTGGCGTATTTTGCCAGCTTAGTCGAATGGCTAGTAGTTTCATCAGAGATCACAGAGTCCACAGAGAAGAACATTTTAGTGGTCATTAATAACCCTCGCACTCATCAGGTGAACATCAGCATGGTGTGTAACCTGCGTCATCTCTGTGTCCTCTGTGATCTCTGTGGCCAAATTGTAGTTTTTAGGTTCATAAGTACTATTTTATTTTACTGATAATGTCATAGATAGGCGACAGCACCGATAACATCACCCAGCCCAGCAGCAGGCCCAGGATTAAAGTCATGGCGGGTTCTATCAGTACCTGGATTTTTTTAATTGAATCCTGCACGTTGCGATCATAAAAATAACTTACGTTGCGTAATGCCTCATCCAATTGGCCAGTGGCTTCGCCTACCCTGAGCATGCGTATCACCAGCGGCGGGAAAATGCCGGTGTGCTGAAAACTTTGCGTAAGATTATGGCCGGATTCGATTTCCAGCATGATTTTTTCCAGGCTTCTGGCGATGACCTGGTTCTGCGCCAGATCGCGTGAATTGGCAATGCAGTTAAGCACGGAAATGCCGGAGCTGTACATCATTGCGAAGGTATTGGCAAAACGTGCCAGGATGATCTTGCGCAGAATAGGCCCGGTGGGCCATATATGCAATTTTAGATTATCCAGATGGTATTGCAGGCTGGGGCGATAGACCAGCGCAAGCTTAAAAGT
>JAUSKS010000046.1 GCA_030646595.1 Gallionellaceae bacterium
CGTGACAGCACCTCCTCATATAGTTCCCATACCTTAGGAGGAATCTTCGAGTCATGCCAATCGTGGTACAAGCCGCCCAACCAGCTACCACCCGCTAAATGTATCGCAATCACTCTTTCCAATGGAATTGTGTCTAAATAGTTACTTAGATCAAAACCGGACAGATTAAGGGAGTTGGTATAGATATTGTGCAAATCTAGATGTAGATAAGTGCCAGCACGTTCAACCAGCTTTGCCATAAATTCTGCCTCACGCATTTCTGCGCCTGGGCATGCTAAATAATATGCGGCATTTTCATGCGCTAGAGGCATGCCATATATCGCTTGTAGCCTTGAAGCACGCTGCGCACAGCGCTCAACTTCCATAGAAGAGAATTGGATAGGACTACTCCAGATATCAAGCCATGATTCATCTCCATAAAAACAATGATTCGCAACCCAAGGGCTACCTATTGATTTTGCGATTGCTACATGCCGTTGAACAGCAGCAGTTTGTTCTAATGGAGAAAAACCGAAGTCGCAACCGTAATTGGAGTGGCCAAGCAGTGTGCATTTGGCACCTAAGCGCTCTAGTAATTTTCTTGAGGTAGGCTTAATGATATACGGGCCGTCTAGTGGTGCCATTACGTTGTCCAACAGGATTTCAAATAAGTCAACATCCAATTCTTCGAATGGAAACCAGTCCAGTATTTCTGGGTTGTATTGAACACCCACGCCAAGGGGAGAAGGTTTGGCGAATGTTGCTTGATTTATGGTTATCATTATGGTCTCGCCTGTTTGACAAAAATTCTACAAAACAACCAATTATTGCTGAGATGTTAAGGGCTGTCATCATCAATTAAGGCAACACCTTATTTACCATTTCCATCAGCCCTTCCGGATTGAATGGCTTGACTATCCAGCCAGTGGCACCTGCTTCACGTCCTGCATCCCTCATTTCAGGTTGCGATTCGGTGGTCAGCATCAGTATTGGAGTATTTTTGAAGGAAGGCAAAGCACGCAAGGCACGAACCAGCTCGATACCACTTCTGCCGGGCATGTTTACATCCGAAATCACCAGATCAAATTTTTTCGCGGGGGCCAGCTTGAGTGCTTCATCCACATTCATGGCTTCAACCACCTCATGCCCGGCACTGGTTAACGTAAAATTCACCATCTGCCGCATCGTGGTGGAATCATCAACAATAAAAATGGTTGCCATGCTTGCTCCTGTTAAAACAATTCTGAATGTTTGCTGTCGGGGACCTTGGGCGCTTCCTCTTTTTTCAGAGTGGCCCCTTCCTGGGCCTGAGTCGCTGGCGATCCATTAAAAGTGTCCGATGTACTATCTGTTTTGTTGCCCGCCTGTTTAACTTCTTCGGCGATTTCCTGCAAGGTTTTGATGACACCAGTAAGCTTGGGTTGCTTGAGCTTCTCCAGCTTCTGTTGCGTAATATCCTGAAACTGCATGGCCATGATAATTTTATTGATGTCATCCTGGATTTCTTTGCCCAAGGTATTAATTTTCTCAAAGGTGTTTTCCACTTCTTTGGTTTTTTCCATCATCGTAACATTCAATTGGCTGACATCGGCTTTGGCCTGTTCGGCGGCAACTTGCGCAGCAGTGGATGAATCGCGCACTGCCTTATACGTGCCCGCCATTTCCCCCTTGATGGTTTCCAGATTATTGCGGATACGTCGTGTCAGTTCATGCGCCTCTTCGGCTATGGTGCGGATTTTGTCGGACAGGCTGATCACCGCGCTTTGCCCGACAGTGGCGCTGCTTGCATGGAACGATGAGTCCACTGCCAAAGTACCGATACGCTTGGCCATAGCCCGCAGCTCATCCAGCAGTTCGTCCACAGCAATCGTGCTCTCGCGCATATTAGCCTGCCGCATAGCGACTTCCTTGAAGGTGGCAGAAAATTCCATCATGCGCATGGTGACATGCTGCAGCTGCGCTTCGTAGGCGTGAATATAATCCGGCAACCCCAGCCACGACGCCAGGCCGCGCTCCCCCCCGCTGTCGGTAGATTTCAACAAACGCACGGCATATTCTATTTGCACCGCAGTTTTTTTGATGATGCCACGAAAACTGTTGGCAATATTGACCACCGCCGACTCTGTTTCTATCATCACCTCGTGTACGCCATCATGCACTTGCAGCAGATCGCCATGAGCATGCTGCGAAACCTGGAACCAGCGTCCCAGTTTTTGCTGCAAAGCGGAAACAGTCTGGTTCACTCCACCCAGCTGTTTGTCAGCTTCTTCGCGCATGGCCTTGATTTGCTCATCGGTCAGCGCCTGGGGACTATCCGTTTGGCGACGCGGAGCTAACTCGGGCAGTGCTGCGCAACCTATAAGCAAGGCGACACCGACCACGATCAGCAGCAACGAAAGCAGGCTACCCCACCACGGAAGAAAAAACGCCGACCCTGCCCATGCGCCGACTATCAGCATACAGGCCAGACCAAACTGGCCTTTAGCCAAGCCTTTCCAAACTTCGCGATAACTCACACTCCGCCTCCACTTGGGTAAATCTTATTCCATTCCTGATAAAACGATCACTGCGTTGGCTTCGTCTTCAGCTCCTAGCCGTACTCATGTACTGTCTTCACCCGCAAGGGGCAGGCCGTGGTTGTACAGCCGATAAATCGGCAACAACCACGCACCGTCGCCTCATCCTTGCCGCCTTGTGCTCCTTTTTATCGGAAACTGGAATAAGTGAGGTTGACAGCGTCGCTTCAAGAATGTTATTTTTCAACTGCGCCGATTTGAGAAACAGCTTGCGGGCGCATAATAAATACAGCTAAAGCGGGAATGCCCGGTTTAGCGCAAGCTTGCTGGGTTTTTTATTATCTGAATTTTTCCGAG
>JAUSKS010000049.1 GCA_030646595.1 Gallionellaceae bacterium
GGCGTGTAGCGGATAGCATTGGAAATGAGATTGCCAAAAGCACTGCGCAATTCATCGGTATTGCCGAGCAAATTACTGTGGCTGTTGAGCGCCAGTTGCAGCTCATGTTGCCCTGCGCTTAATAACAGACCTTCCTGTTGCAAGGTGCGCAACAGCGCAGGCACATCTACCTTGGCTTCCTGTAATGCATTCAGCGCATTGTCCAATTTGGACAGAGTCAGCAAATCATCCACCAGATGTTCCATGCGTTGTGTCTGTTCAGCCATCAGTTGCAGGGCGCGTCGTGCGATATCATTGTCCAGCTTGGGCATATTGCATAGCGTTTCGACAAAACCGGTGATGACTGTCAACGGAGTACGTAATTCATGCGACACATTGGCGACAAAATCGCGCCGTACCGTTTCGATGCGCTCAAAGCGGGTAATGTCGCGGCTGATCAATAATTTCTTGTTGGTGCTGTAGTGGACCAGTTTGACGGAGAGTATCAGTCCATCCTGGTGACCACTGCGGAGTATCAGCGGCTCACTGAAGTCGTGCATGGCAAGGTAATGCACAAACTCTGGCTGACGTGCCAGATAGGTGATTTGTTGGCCTATGTCACGCATTCCATCCAGACCGAAATGTTGTTCAGCGATGGGATTGCACCATTCGATATGGTCGGCTTCATCCAGAATAACCACGACTTCTGGTAATGCTGAAGTGTCTTGCTGCATATGATGCAGCGCAGCGATATGTTGTTCGCGCTCTTTGGCATGTTTGCGCATCATACGGTTGAGGCGGGCCAGCACTTCTTCCCAGAGCCCCGTTCCTTCCGGCACAGTATGTTCCTTGGCATCGGCCAGCCAATAATCAAGTGCGGCAAGCTGACGCAAATGCAAAAGCAAATGGGCCAGCATGAATATGCCAAAAAATAATGCAGCAGGCAGCGCCCCGGCTATGGCCCAGAGCAGCAGGGAGAGTATCAATGAGACGCAAGGGAAAATCAGTGCGCGCCGCCAGAAATCAAACATGATTTATTTTTAAGTTACCGAGGCCTCATTATAGAGGGAATTACTAGTCGGAAGAAAAACGATAACCGCTGCCGCGCACTGTCTGAATAATACTGTCCAGGCCAGAAGGCTCCAAAGCCTGGCGCAGGCGGCGAATATGCACATCTACGGTACGTTCCTCAACGAATACATGATCACCCCATACCTGATCGAGTAATTGTGAGCGGCTATACACTCGTTCGGTATGCGTCATAAAGAAATGCAGCAAACGAAATTCGGTAGGGCCTAAATCTATGGATGTACCATGCGCGCTGACACGATGCGTTGCGGGAGATAATTGCAATCCCTTGAGAGATACGGTTTCTTCGCTCATTTGTGGTGCGCGGCGCCGTAACACGGCGCGGATACGCGCCATCAATTCACGCGGCGAGAAAGGTTTGGTGATGTAATCATCAGCACCCGATTCCAGACCAGCAATTTTGTCATGTTCATCGGTGCGGGCCGTCAACATGATAATAGGAATATTGCGAGTACGTTGCTCAGCTCGTAAACGGCGCGCCAATTCCACCCCGCTGCTGCCTGGCAGCATCCAGTCGAGCAGGATTAAATCGGGCAATGCCCGGCTGATATGAGCCAGCGCACTGGGTGCATCATGGGCCTGGGTGGCGCGATAGCCACATTGCATTACATTGAGAACCAGCAGCTCCTGAATGGCGGGTTCGTCCTCTACTACCAAAATATTCGCAGCCATTATTTTCTCCATTGCCTACAGATTGCGATGATATGAAAAAATTATGACAGGCAGATTACAGGCGGCAATTGTTTTAAGGTGATTGGGGATACAGCAAAAATAAACGATAGCCTGTTGGTCTCAGGTCGGTAATATCAAGATGTAGCTTGATATTTATTTCCCGGTTGGGTGATAGTCCTTGTTTCTCATCTTCACCCGGCGTGAGATAGTCCTTGGGCAAGAAAGTACGCCGTGCCAGCGCCCGTTCGGAAGTGTCGGTCAGGGTCAGCTCAAGGTTGGGATAAGCTTGCGCATAAGGTGCGAGGTTGCGCAGGATGGCATTCAGTGCAATGGTATTGACCTGCTCTGGGCTTGCTTCCAGATTGGATGATTCGATACTCAATTGCTCGGCTTTTTGCGGCAATGGCACGCTGCATTTAAGCACAGCACAATAAGACATCAGCACGGGCTTGAGGCCGGGCAGGCGCGCCGCTAACTCAACACGGAAAAAATAAGTGGCCTGTGCCAGCAAGATGACAATGAAAATAAAGCCTCCCCCAAGCAATAACCACAGCGGGGATTTTTTGATAGGGTCGCCGGGAATTTCATCAGATATAGACAAGGTGGAAAATTGCTGGGCCAGTGGCAACGGTGCAGCAGGTGGGGCTGGCGCAACAACAGCAGGTTGACTGTCCGGCAGGGTTATGGCCAATGGAATTTCCATTCCCTGCGGCATAATTGGCAAGCTCAATTGCGGACTGGGCTCATCGTTTTCCATATATTGTTTAGCATTGAAGACTGACTGGCAGCGCCCGCAACGCACCATGCCTTGGTGCGTTTCTAATTGGTCCTGGATGACCTTGAAGCGGGTGCCGCATTGTGGACATTGGGTGATCGTGTTCATCGCTTTATGCCAGATAAGCAAATCCAGCCTTCATCGGTAACGGGTGGATCGAGGTTAAACCATTGCCCATAAATTGCCATTACATCTTCTGCCTGCGTACTGAGTATACCGGATAAGACGATCTGCCCCCCTGTTCGCGTTGCGTTTGCCAGCAAGGGGGCGAGTATTTTGAGCGGGTTGGTCAGGATGTTGGCTATCACCACATCCACTGCTTGAGGAGGAGATTCCTGTGGCAAATAAAATTGGGCATCCACATGATTGGCAGCGGCATTATCGCGGCTGGCTTGCACTGCCTGGACATCTACATCCACGCCCCAAGCACTAGCGGCACTCAGCTTGAGTGCGGCGATGGTTAAAATGCCTGAGCCGCAGCCATAATCCAGCACCGTTTCGCCCCCTTTAATATTAGCGTCCAGCCAGCGCAGGCACAAGCGGGTAGTCGGGTGGCTGCCGGTCCCGATGGCCAGGCCGGGGTCGAGCGTGATATTGATTGCGCTCGGATCAGAT
>JAUSKS010000058.1 GCA_030646595.1 Gallionellaceae bacterium
AATTCGCGCCACGGAATTTCTGGCATCTGGTTTCTTATTTCTTCGGGGATATTCTTGGCCGCTTCACCGTAGAGTTGCACGTTCCATAACGTGGCATCGTAATTCAGTCCGCTTGCTTCAAATTTTTCGCGCGTCAGCTCGTGCGTGTAGCTCATTACTTTTTCGCTGAACAGAAGCAAGTCGTCGAAATAGAGTTTCCACTCACGCGACATAGAGCGCCTCCTTTTCGATGTGAGGTTTGAGTTGTGGCCGCACCGCATCACTGCATACCAAGTCAATTTCGCAATGCAGCTGGTCTTCCAGATAAAACAGCAGATCGAAGTAGTTGCGATATATTTCGCCACCCTCGAACTCCACCAACACATCGAGATCGCTATCTTCACGGGCTTCGTTGCGCACAGTCGAACCGAACAGCGCCAGATGTTTTACGCCAAAGCGTTCGATGAATAGCTGTTTATGTGAAGTAAGAAAATCCATGGCTTCCTGTTTTTTCATACCAAATGCACTCCTTTCAGCGGAATAATGCCCGCTACAATATTAGCCAAGAAACAACCGATACGCCGCATTATCACTCTCATCCCAATAGCGGTAACCCAGCTTGTCCAGAAAAGCAGACAGCGCTTTTTTATCATGATGCGGTACTTGCATGCCGACCAGCACGCGCCCGTAATCTGCGCCGTGGTTGCGGTAGTGGAACAAGCTGATGTTCCAGTTGTGGTTCATGCTGTTGAGAAAATTCATCAGCGCGCCGGGGCGTTCCGGGAATTCAAAGCGGAACATGATTTCGTCTTTGAGACCGGGCGCGTGGCCGCCGACCAGATGGCGCACGTGCAACTTGGCCATTTCATTGTCGGTGAAATTCTGCGTGTGCAGCTTGTGTTTTTTTAGCGCGGCCACCAGTTTGGTGGTCTCGGATTGATCCTTGACCTGTACCCCGACGAATACATGCGCCTCTTTGGCATCGGCATAGCGATAGTTAAATTCGGTGATGTTGCGGTTGCCCAGCAATGCACAAAATTTGCGAAAGCTGCCTGGCGTTTCCGGGATGCTGACCGCCAGGATCGCTTCGCGCTTCTCGCCGATTTCGGCGCGCTCGGCGACGAAACGCAGGCGATCGAAATTCATGTTGGCACCGCTGGCGATGGCCACCAGGGTTTTGTCTTTAAGTTTGTCGCGCGCTGCATACAGCTTGGCACCGGCGATGGCCAGCGCACCCGCCGGTTCCAGTATGGAACGGGTGTCTTCAAATACATCCTTGATGGCGGCACAAACGCTGTCGGTATCTACCAGAATGACTTCATCCACCAGTTCGCGGCACAGGCGGAATGTTTCGCTGCCTACTTGCTTGACCGCTACCCCGTCAGCAAACAGGCCGACATGCTCCAGCGTGACGCGCCGCTTGGCTTTGAGTGATTGCGACATGGCATCGGAATCGAGCGGTTGTACGCCGATGATTTTGATCTCCGGCCGCACTTGCTTAACGTAAGCCGCCACGCCTGAGATCAGTCCACCCCCGCCTATGGGCACAAAAATGGCGTGGATGGCCTGGTTGTGCTGACGCAGAATTTCCATGCCTATGGTGCCTTGCCCGGCAATCACATCAGGATCATCGTAGGGATGAACGAAAGTCAGTTTGTGCTTCTGCTCCAGTTCCAGCGCATGTTGGTAGGAATCGGAATAGGAATCGCCATGCAGCACCACTTTTGCGCCACGGCTGGCAATGGCTTGCAGCTTGATTTGCGGCGTGGTGGTGGGTACAACAATCACCGCCTTGCAGCCCAGTTTTTGCGCCGCCAGTGCTACGCCTTGGGCATGGTTACCGGCAGAGGCAGTGATGACACCGCGTTTAAGTTGCGCAGGCGTGAGATGGGCCATTTTGTTGTAGGCCCCGCGCAGCTTGAAAGAGAACACCGGCTGCATGTCCTCGCGCTTGAGCAGCACATTGTTGCCAATGCGCGCAGACAGGCTGGGGGCGGCTTCCAGCGGGCTTTCGCTGGCCACATCATAGACGCGGGCCGCGAGGATGCATTTTAAATAGCTTTGCATAGTGATCTACAGGTAGTTTTGAACAGATTAGTCATGCAAGATTAGCAGGAATTGGCTTGAACCCAAAAGGCTTTTATCCTGGAAAAGCAGTTGGTCACATAACCAGCGACTTGGCTGGCGTCTTTTGCCAGCTTAGTCGACTGGCTAGTAGTTTCATCAGAGATCACAGAGTCCACAGAGAGAGACAATGGGTTGTTGTTAATGCCCCGCTCACCCATTATTAAAAATAGGTGAAACCTGCACCCTCTCTGTGTCCTCTGTGATCTCTGTGGCTTAAATGGCGGTTTTTAGGTTTGCCGCTAAATTGTTTGGGCAAATTTAATTTTTGGGTAAGCGCATAGTAGAATGGCGTTCTTCTTTTACGTTTCGAACATGGATACTGCGCTGCAAAACCAGAGCGCACGCCGCTTGGCAGCAGGATGGCTGTTGTTGGCATTGGCCGCGTTAGGATTGGCTGCCCTCTGTGCCATCCTGCTGGTAGCGGCCCGCTCGCCGCTGTTTGGCGGCTTTGCGGCGCCGCGCGATTTATTCCGCAGTGCCTTGGTGCTGCATGTTGGCTTCGCCGTGGTGGTATGGTTTCTGGCTGCCGCTGCCGGGCTGTGGACGCTGGCGGCTGGCAACAGCAGCCGCTGGCGCTGGACAGCACTGCTGTTGGCGGCCTGCGGCGCGGTGGCGATGGCAATGGCGCCGTGGTTTGGCACACCCACACCAGTACTGTCCAACTATATTCCCGTGCTTGACAGCCCGCTGTTTCTTGCCGGGCTATCTGCATTTATGGCTGGAATCGCTATAGCTGGCATGGCCTCGCTAGCGAATATTTTGCGCAAGCTGCGCTCCCCACTTATACAAGACCAGAATGACAGAATATGGCACTGGGGTGCGCTGCTTTCTATTGTGGCAGTGGCAGCGACACTGGGTTCATTCGCGGCATATCTGGGCGCAGCTGGCGTGCCCACCACTGCTGCGCAATTTGAAATGCTGTTGTGGGGGCCGGGACATTTGCTTCAGTTCGTGCATATTTTATTGCTGATGACGGTGTGGATATTGCTGGGTGAACACGCTTTGGGCAATGCCATTGCGCCGCGCGGGTGGCTGGTGGGTTTGTTATGGGTTGCGGCTTTACCCATTGTGGTCGCACCCGGCATTCATCTTTTTTATTCTGTAAATAATCCAGGCTTTCGTCATGCTTACACTTTGCTTATGTCGTGGGGTGCCTGGCCTGCGGCGGCACTATTGGGCATCGGCCTGTTAGTCAGGTTGGTACGTGCACCACGCACGGTTTGGCAAAAAATACAGACCTTGCCATTGGCGCTCTCCATTTTGCTATTTCTTTTAGGATGTATTTTTGGTGCCGCGATTCGCGGTGAGACCACGCTGATACCCGCGCATTATCATGGCACGGTCGGCGCTATTACCCTGGCTTACATGGCTTTTGGTTATTATTTATTGCCGCTGTTTGGCATTACCGCTGGCACAGGCCGTTTGATGCGCGGGCAACCAGCGCTGTATGGTTTCGGGCTGGTCATTCTGGCGTCGTCCCTGGCCTGGGCTGGCTGGCTGGGCGTACCGCGTAAAACCATGCACATGGAGATAAGCGCGCAAACCCCGGCTTATTTTGCCGCCATGGGATTGGCAGGAGTGGGCGGGCTGCTGGCGATTACCGGCGTTGCGCTATTTGTTTTTAATATGGTGCGCAGCATTTATTTGCGGCATCAGCGCGGAATTATTTAGTGTAGTACTCGCGGTACGCTTAGTACGAATTGTGGAATCATTGCATCAAACTCCGTGCTGTCATCCGCCACCATGCGATAGCTGCCTGACATGGTGCCGACCTGGGTGGCCAGCACGGTGCCACTTGTATATTCAAAACTCTGATTGGGTTTGAGCACTGGCTGTTCGCCTATTACGCCCTGGCCGCGCACTTCCTGCACATGGCGATGGGCATCGGTGATGACCCAGTGACGGCTGACCAGCTTGACCGCAGTGTGGCCGACATTGGTAATGGTGATAGTGTAAGCAAATACATAGCGATTATCCGTCTCGTCCGATTGATCGGGCAAGTAATTTACCTGTGCGGTAATGTTGATGCGATATTTGTCGTCTTGATCCATGGGTGGCATTTCACAACATTTTGTTCGATATGACAAGCGGTGAATTAATCCATTTGCAAGTTTCGGGTAGAATGCCAGTTTAATTCGTCAACATTAAGGGCATTACCATGTATAAAATCGCTCCCAGCATTCTTTCCGCCAACTTCGCCAGGCTTGGTGAAGAAGTGGACAATGTCCTCGCTTCTGGCGCAGACATTGTGCATTTCGACGTCATGGACAACCATTATGTCCCCAATCTGACCATCGGCCCCCTGGTCTGCGAAGCGCTGCGCAAGCATGGCGTTACCGCACCTATCGATGTACACCTGATGGTCAAGCCGGTGGATCGCATTATCCCGGATTTTGCCAAGGCGGGTGCGACTTACATTACATTTCATCCGGAAGCATCCGAGCATATTGATCGTACTATCGGCCTGATTAAAGAAAACGGTTGCAAGGCTGGTCTGGTGTTCAACCCTGCTACACCCTTGGACGTGCTGGAATACACCCTGCCGAAATTGGATATGGTATTGCTGATGTCGGTCAACCCCGGCTTCGGCGGCCAGAAATTTATCCCTTATGTGCTGGACAAGGCGCGCACGGTACGCAAAATGATCGATGCTGGCAAGTACGATTGCCGCCTGGAGATCGACGGCGGTGTCGGCCCAGCCAACATTCGCGAAGTGGCGGAATCGGGTGTGGACACCTTTGTCGCGGGTTCTGCCATATTCAGCAAACGTAACGACAAAGACAAAAATCGTTATGACACCATCGTTGCCGAAATGCGCGCCGAGTTGGCTAAAGTTAAAAAATAAACTTTTCACCACAGAGACACAGAGGTACAGAGAAAATCGAACCAGTTATAAATTATATGATCTGGACAGATGTCGGAGCCTTGCTTTTCTCTGTGTCTCTGTGTCTCTGTGGTAGATTTTAAAAATGACTATGAATTTTCCTATTTCCGTTAAAGCCATTCTGATTGACCTGGATGGCACACTGTTGCACACCGCACCCGAGCTGGCTGAAGCGGCCAACCGCATGTTGCGCGACATGGGCCGCCCGCCGGCATCGCAGGATTTGTTGATGAGCTATATCGGTAATGGCATCAGCTGGCTGGTGAAACGCGCGCTGACCGGCGATATGCATGCCGAGCCGGATAGCGCGTTGTACGAACGTGCACTGCCGATTTTTGAAAAACATTATGCGGCTTTATTACTGCAAAGCAAACCATTCGATGGCGTGATCGCCGGGCTGAATGCCATGCAGGCTGCGGGTTTCCGCCTGGGCTGCATCACCAACAAAGTGGCGCGCTATACCGAGCCGCTGCTTAAAGGCATAGGCATGGCGGACTATTTTGAGATCGTGCTGTCCGGCGACAGCCTCCCGGAAAAAAAACCGCATCCCATGCCGCTGCTGCATGCCGCCAAATTTTTTGGTGCGCCAGTGGAGCAGGTATTGCTGATCGGCGATTCGCTGAATGACACTATAGCCGCGCGCGCGGCCGGTTGCCCGGTAGTATGTGTGCCTTACGGCTATAATCATGGCGAGCCGGTGGATGGCCTGGATCTGGATGCAGTGATTCCTGATTTGACTGCTGTAATGCAATTGATTAAAAGAGCCTGAACATGAATCACGAAAAAACCTGGAGAGAAACTGCCGCATGGCGATGGTGATAGCCATTCCGTGCGGTGTGGCAGCGCCCGTCTTGTCGCTGCCGTCTTTTTATTTTTTCAGGAGTGCTTCGTGTTAAGTCCTATTTCAGAATCCGAGTTTAAGCAACTCGCGCAACAAGGTTACAACCGCATCCCGCTGGTGGCGGAGACTTTTGCCGATCTCGACACGCCACTGTCGCTCTATCTCAAGCTGGCCAACCAGCCTTATTCCTACCTGCTGGAATCAGTGCAGGGTGGAGAACGCTTCGGGCGTTATTCTTTCATCGGTCTGCCCGCCGACACGCGCATCACCGTGCACGGCAAGCACATCACGCTAACTCATCCCACAGCAGAAACCACGCACGATGCAGATAATCCGCTGGACTTCATCAAGGAATATCAAGCACGTTTCAAGGTTGCGCCGCTCTCCGGCTTGCCGCGCTTTACTGGCGGGTTGGCCGGTTATTTTGGTTACGATGCGGTGCGCTATATCGAGCCGCGCCTGGCCGCCACACAAAAAACGGATGTGCTGGGTACACCCGACATTTTGCTGATGCTGACCGAGCAACTGGCGGTGGTAGATAATCTTTCCGGTACGCTGACTTTTATTGTGTACGCCAATCCGGAGCAGGCTGATGCCTATGCAATAGCGCGGCAGCGATTGGTTGAGCTGACACAATTGCTGCGCCGTCCGGTAGCAATTCCGCATGCGCCCCCGATAAAGGGTAGCGGCTGCGACACGTTACTGGCGAAGCCAGCCGATTGCGGGAGCAGCCGCTTAGCCGCCCCTCCCGCACCAGAAGGCTCCGCCACACCGTGTCGGGGCGGCTTCGAAGCCAAATCCGAATTCGGCGAAGCGGCATACAAGCAGGCGGTGGAAAAAGCCAAGCGCTATATCGTCGATGGCGACATCATGCAAGTGGTGTTGTCGCAGCGCATATCACAGCCTTTCCCGGCTTCGCCGCTGTCCTTGTATCGTGCGCTGCGCGGTTTGAATCCCTCGCCCTATATGTTCTATTACGATATGGGCGATCACCACGTAGTCGGCGCATCCCCGGAAATTTTAGTGCGCCTGGAAGGCGACAACGTCACCGTGCGCCCCCTCGCCGGTACGCGTCCGCGTGGCAAAACAGTGCAGCAGGATGCGGCGCTGGCGCAGGAATTACTGGCTGATCCCAAAGAGCTGGCCGAACATTTGATGCTGATTGATCTGGGCCGCAATGATATTGGGCGCGTGGCACAACAGGGCACAGTCAAGCTCACCGATAAAATGATCATCGAACGCTATTCGCATGTGATGCATATCGTTTCCAATGTTGAAGCCACACTCAAACCGGGGTTGGATGCGATAGACGTATTTAAAGCCACTTTCCCCGCAGGCACGGTGAGCGGCGCCGCCAAAGTACGCGCGATGGAAATCATAGACGAACTGGAGCCTTCCAAACGTGGCGTCTATGCCGGGGCGGTTGGCTATCTCGGTTTTAATGGCGACATGGACTTGGCCATTGCATTGCGCACTGCCGTGGTGAAGGACAACACCTTGTATGTGCAAGCCGGCGCGGGCATCGTGGCGGATTCCGTACCTGCCAGTGAATGGATAGAAACCCAGAACAAGGCGCGCGCTGTGTTGCGCGCGGCGGAGATGGTGCTGGCGGGGTTAGATAATGCGGCGAGTAAAGAATGATCAGGCCCTGTCCTGGTTTATAACCTCATGCGATTCGACGAAAATTTATAATGGCTCACTCAGAAAGAAAAACGGCAGCGCTATTCAAACAGGTATTGGCCCAGCAGCAGGCTGGAGATATTGCAGCAACCATAGACCTGCTTGAAAAACTCCTGCGGCTTAATGCGCGCCATCTTGATGCCAACTATATGCTGGGTACACTATACGCAGAGCGTGGCGATCTTCAGCTTGCGGCCAAGTACCTGCTGAGTGCCATGAATATTGCGCCCCTGTCACATCTGGTGCATAACAATTTAGGGAATGTTTATCGTCTGCAAAAGAATTTTGAGCGGGCGACCCAGCACTACAAACGCGCTTTGCAGATACAGCCCAATTTACCTGAAGCTTATTTTAATATGGGCAATATCCATGAAATACTGGATCGCCGCAATGAGGCGGCAGATTGCTATCTGCAGGCTATTCAGCTGGATCCACAATTCACCAATGCTCACTTTAAGCTGGGGAAGGCCTATCTTGCTGCGGAAGAATACAGCGATGCGAGACAATGTTTTCAAAACGTATTGGCGCTCAATCCACAATACGCCCATATCCATTTTTATCTGGGTGTCTGTTACACCAGGCTGAATGAACGGGAAGCTGCGTTGTTGCATCTGAACAAGCATTTGCAAAGTAACAGTGACGATAAGAGTGAAGCCCAGCTTTATCTGGCTTATCTCAACGCAGCGCCTATTCCTGACCATTATCCGGTTGAGGAGATGAAAAATACTTATAAAAAAAGAGCTGCTACGTGGGATAGTGATATTGAACAACCCAACAAGGAATTCCTGGGGCCGCAATTGATACAGCGTGCCTTAGTTAAGATGCTGCCGCATACAGCACCGCTGGATATTCTGGATATTGGTTGTGGTACTGGATTATGTGGGCGCTTTTTGCGGCCATTGGCACGCCGCCTGGACGGGGTGGATCTGTCTGAAGACATGCTGCAGGAAGCGGGCAAAAAGCAATTGTATGATCATCTAATCTGTATAGATATCAGTGAATTCATGAACCAGCATCCGCTGGATTATGATTTGATTATTGGCTCTGGGGTATTAATCTTAATCGGCGATTTGCGTCCAGTATTCCAGGCAGCAGCCGAAGCCTTGCGACCGGGAGGCCAGTTTATATTTACTCTCTATAGCAGTGAAACTGAGCCGGTTGTGGTACGAGAAAACATGCACTTTGCCCATAGTCACACACATATTGTTGAGCGGGCTGCCGAAGCAGGCTTGGCCGTTGTATCCATAGAAGCGGTCATCCATGAA
>JAUSKS010000060.1 GCA_030646595.1 Gallionellaceae bacterium
GGGCCGGTGCCACCGCCTATCATGGTGGTGATGCCGGACATCAGAGCCTCCTCAATTTGCTGCGGGCAGATGAAATGAATGTGAGTATCAATGCCGCCCGCAGTGACGATCATGCCCTCGCCCGCAATGATCTCTGTGCCTGCACCAATAGGTATGGTTACCCGGGGTTGTATATCCGGATTGCCAGCCTTGCCTATGGCCCAAATCTTGCCATCTTTCAAGCCGATGTCAGCTTTGATAATGCCCCAATGATCCACGATCAAGGCATTGGTAATCACCGTGTCCGCCACTTGGGCTGAGACTAATTGACTTTGCCCCATGCCATCGCGGATGACTTTGCCACCACCAAATTTCACCTCTTCACCGTACACAGTGAAATCTTTTTCCACCTCTATCCATAAATCGGTATCGGCCAGCCGTACCCGGTCACCGGTAGTGGGGCCGAACATTTCGGCATAAGCCTGGCGCGAAATACGAGTAGTCATGACAGGTTCCCGCTATCCTTAACAGGCCGACGATGTGATATGCTTTTTTGCATGATGAAATATCCTGATGGAAAAAATTTCAAAGCGTGCCCATAACCTTGCCGGAAAATCCATATACTTTACGTGCGCCGCTTAGTGCCACCAAGCGCACCGAGCGAGTCTGGCCCGGTTCAAAGCGCACCGCCGTGCCGGCAGCAATATCCAGCCGGTAACCATAGGCTTGGTTTCGGTCGAAGGCCAGGGCATCGTTGGTTTCAAAAAAATGATAATGCGAACCGATTTGTATCGGCCTATCGCCCGTGTTGGCAACATCCAGCTCGACAGTGGCGCGACCGGTATTCAATTCAATCTCGCCATCAGCTATGTGCATTTCTCCGGGTATCATGGTGATGCCTCCTTAAACGATAGGGTAATGTACGGTTACCAGCTTGGTGCCGTCGGGGAAAGTGGCTTCCACCTGAATGTCGGGGATCATCTCCGCCACCCCTTCCATGACATCTGCGCGACCCAGCAAAGTTGCACCATGCCCCATCAATTGCGCCACAGTCATGCCGTCGCGTGCGCCTTCCAGAATGGCGGCGGAAATATAAGCCACGGCCTCCGGATAATTGAGCTTGAGACCGCGCGCCTTGCGCCGTTCGGCCAGCAGGGCAGCGGTGAAAATCAGCAGCTTGTCTTTTTCGCGTGGAGTGAGTTCCATAATTTTTCAGTCTGGGGAAATATTATTCAAAAGCGCATTCAAGTATTCCATATCCGTGGCCTGCGCGCTGGCTGGCCTGCGTACCAGGGCCGCAGGATAGCCCACAGCGCCTCGAAATAATAGCGCGCATGGTGCGCGTTATGGCCCAGGTAGCGCGCGGCGAATATTTCCGGCAATGCGGTGACGCCAGCAATGGCCTGGTCTTGTGGCCTGATAGCGCGGCAGGCTTGCAGCACGTCGGGTGGCGTTACGCCTGCCGCGATGAGAAAGGTCGCCGCAACGGTGCAGCCGTTTAATCCCACTGGCGAAATAAGCAATTTATCGTTGCCACGCAGATCAGCAAACTCTCCCCAGATGGGCAGTTCATCACGGAATATTTGGGTGCGCTGGCGCAAACGGCCGGAGGTAAATTTTTCGCCTGCTGCCTGCCGCCCCAGACAGATGATTTCCCACCCGGCATAACATGCATCATTCGCTAATTCCACGTGTGTGGTCAGTAATGCCTCGGCCTCATCGAAAATAATAGTTTCCTGCGGCAGCCATTCCAGCACGGCATGTTCGGCCAGCGTGAAGGCCAGACTCTGGCTGGCTGTCAGGCCGTTGGCCTTGTACCACTTGCCTGCGCCAGGAGTAGTGAGCAGGGCATGTGCTGCCGGGCGCATTGCTGTTTTCAAGCTGAGGCTATCGCCCCCGGCAATGCCGCCGGGAGGATGCACAATCACGGCGTGGCAAATTTTCGCGCCTTCCGGGTACAGTGTTTTTTGCACCACCAGCGGCCCGTCATGGCTGCGCGCGGCCAGCATGCTGCGGCCATTCATGTGATCAAAGCGCAAAGCCAAATTGGCTTGCCAGCCATGACGGTTGCTTTGCACCAAAGCGCTATCGGTCAGATTCATAAGGCGACGAAATTGCGGATGTTGTCGGCGTCCATGTCTGCACCGCGCCCATTTTTGATGATTTGCCCGCGCGACATGACCAGGTAGTGGTCAGCCAGCGCGCGCGCGAAATCATAGTACTGCTCAACCAGCAGGATGGCCATGTCGCCGCGCTGAGCGAGCAGGCGGATGACGCGCTCGATATCCTTGATGATGGAGGGCTGTATCCCCTCGGTGGGTTCATCCAGTATCAATAATTTTGGACGTGCGACCAGCGCGCGCGCAATGGCCAGTTGTTGTTGCTGCCCCCCCGACAAATCGCCACCGCGCCGATGCAGCATATCTTTCAGCACCGGGAACATATCGTATATCTCGGTCGGGATGGCGCGCGCTGCGCTGCCGCTTTTTACTGCCAAGCCCATCACCAGATTTTCTTCCACAGTCAGGCGGGCGAAAATTTCGCGCCCCTGCGGCACGTAAGCCATGCCCAGCGCGGCACGGGAATAAGGCGGCAATGCAGTAACATCTTTTCCTTCGAAGCTGACTTTACCTGTTTGCACGGGCAGCGCGCCCATCAGACATTTAAGTAAAGTGGTCTTGCCCACGCCATTACGCCCCAGCAATACAGTGCATGCGCCCATGCGGGCGGTGAAAGCCACATCGCGTAGCGTATGGCTGCCGCCGTAAAATTGATTTAGTGCAGTGACTTCTAACATTCAGTTGTTAACGTCCTAAATAAACTTCGATGACTTTTTCATTGTGCTGCACTGTTTCCATCGGGCCTTCGGCCAGTACGCAGCCTTCATGCAACACAGTAACTTTACGCGCAATGCTGCTGACGAAATCCATATCGTGTTCAACCACGATGATGGAATGCTGACCAGCCAGTGCAGTCAGCAGCTCAGCGGTACGCTCCGTTTCATGATCAGTCATGCCCGCCACCGGCTCGTCCAGCAGTAACAGCTTGGGTTCCTGCGCCAGCAACATGCCGATTTCCAGCCATTGCTTTTGCCCATGCGACAACAGGCCTGCGCGCAAGGGTGCTTTGTCGACAAGGTTGATGGTATAGAGTATTTCTCCGATGCGGTCGGTTTGTTCACCGCTTAATCGACCGAACAAGGAATTCCATACACCTTTGTTGGTCTTGATGGCCAGCTCCAGATTTTCATACACGCTGTGATTTTCAAACACCGTCGGTTTCTGGAACTTTCGTCCTATGCCTGCCTGGGCAATTTGCGCTTCCGTCATCTGGCTGAGGTCCAGGGTCTGGCCAAAAAATACCGTGCCGGTGTCCGGGCGCGTCTTGCCGGTTATCACATCCATCATCGTGGTTTTGCCCGCACCATTGGGGCCGATGATGCAGCGCAGTTCACCCACATCTATGGTCAACGATAAATTATTCAGGGCGCGAAAGCCGTCGAAGCTGACCGTTACTTCCTCCAGATAAAGCACAACGCCGTGGCTGGCATCCAGTTCGCCGGGTATCAGGGTATGGCTGCCGCTATCGCCTGAGGCTAGTGTTTCCATCAGCGCCTCATTTTCTTCAATAGCCCCATTACCCCTTGCGGCAGGAATAAGGTTACCAGCACGAACAGCAAGCCCAGAAAATACAACCAGTATTCAGGAAAGGCCACCGTGAACCAGCTTTTTGCACCATTAACAATGCCCGCGCCCAGCAAGGGCCCGATCAAGGTACCGCGTCCGCCAACGGCCACCCAGATGGCAATTTCAATGGAGTTGGCCGGCGACATTTCACTGGGATTGATGATGCCCACTTGCGGCACATAGAGCGCCCCGGCAATGCCGCAGATAACGGCGGAGAAAGTCCAGATGGCCAGCTTGTAGCGCAAAGGGTTATAGCCGCAAAACATGACGCGGCTTTCGGCATCGCGTATCGCCGTCAGCACCCGCCCGAATTTGCTGGTGACAATGGCGCGCGCCAGCAACAGAAAACCGAGCAGGGCAAGGCCGCTGAGTATGAACAAAGCCATGCGCATTTCGCCCGTGGCGATGGGAATGCCAGCAATGCGCTTGAAGTCAGTGAAGCCATTGTTGCCGCCGAAGCCAGTCTCGTTGCGGAAGAACAGCAACATAAACGCGTAAGTCATGGCCTGCGTGATGATGGAAAAATACACGCCCTTGATGCGTGAACGAAAGGCAAAATAACCAAACACTAAAGCCAAAAGCGCGGGCACTGCGATTACCAGCATAGCGGCATACCAGAAATGGTCGGTAAAACTCCAATACCACGGGTAGGCTTTCCAATCCAGAAACACCATAAAGTCTGGCAGATTGCTGCCATAACTGCCGTCGTGTCCGATCTGGCGCATCAAATACATGCCGAAAGCATAGCCGCCGAGTGCGAAGAACAAGCTGTGTCCCAGACTGAGTATGCCGGTGTAACCCCAGATTAAATCCATCGCCAAAGCTACCATGGCATAGCACAAAATTTTGCCCGCCAGCGCCACCGCATAGTCGGACAAATGAAGCGGGCTGCTTACCGGCACCAGCAGATTGAGCAGTGGGACCAGCACCAGAATCACGCCCAGCGCCGCAGCTAATCCAGTCCAGCCCTTCGTGCTGAATAATCGTTGGGCCAGGCCCACGGAAACAGGTTGATAACGCATCGTCTTTTTCCTAGGCCTCGACCGAGCGCCCTTTCAGGGCAAAAATTCCCTGTGGCCGTTTCTGGATAAAGATGATGATAAACACCAGCACAATAATTTTCGCCAGCACTGCACCCACAGACCCTTCCAGAAATTTGCTGAAAATCCCCAGGCCCATTGCGGCATAGGCTGCACCTGCCAGTTGGCCCACTCCACCCAGCACCACGACCATGAAAGAATCCACAATGTATTGTTGCCCCAGGTCAGGACCAACATTGCCGATTTGGGACAGCGCAACGCCAGCCAATCCGGCGATGCCGGAACCCAGACCGAAAGCGCGTGTATCCACCTTGCTGGTATGCACCCCAACACAGCTGGCCATGCCACGGTTCTGGGTGACTGCGCGCACAAACAGACCCATGCGTGTTTTGGTCAACAGCAACCACATCAGCAGCAATACGGTGGCGGCGAAAATAATGATTACCAGGCGGTTGTAGGGCAGCACCAGATTGGTTGCCAGCTCGATACCACCAGACATCCACGCCGGATTTTCCACGGCCACATTTTGCGCGCCGAACAAGGTGCGCACCAGTTGCATCAACATCAGACTGATGCCCCAGGTGGCCAATAGTGTTTCCAGCGGACGGCCATAGAGAAAACGCAATACGCTGCGTTCCAGCGCCATGCCCACCAGC
>JAUSKS010000062.1 GCA_030646595.1 Gallionellaceae bacterium
TGAGATTGCATCAACGGATCGCGTCCAGAGCCTGACTTTACCCTGTGATAGTTGTGCTAAGATACGTACAACATTACAACGGAGCAAACCTGAACCATGGATGCCTTCACCTATAGCTACACGCGCCAAAACTTTGCTGACGTAATGCGCCAAGTCAATGAAGACCACGTACCTGTGGTGGTCACCAGTCAGCGTGGAAAACCCGTTGTCATCATGTCTCTGGACGATTTTCACGCGCTGGAGGAAACAGCCTATCTGCTACGCAATCCAAAAGGCGCAAAACGTCTGATGGAGGCGGTTGAGCAACTGCGCAACGGCAATGGCGAGATCAAGAAGCTGGTACCGGATGATTAAATTTGCGTCCAAGGGATGGGAAGATTATCTCTATTGGCAAAATTCCGACCGGGCCATCCTTAAACGCATTAACCAACTTATACGCGACATTGAGCGCGATCCATTTTCCGGCATAGGCAAACCCGAACCGCTCAAACATCAACTATCCGGCTTCTGGTCGCGCCGCATTGATGACAAACACCGGCTGGTATACGCCGTAGAAAATAACACCATCCTGATTGCGCAATGCCGTGACCATTATTGACTGATGCTGCGAGTACTTTGGACTGACGGCGGTCACGTCGTTCATAGGCTCTAAAACAAGGTTACAATAGCGCGCAACGGGATGGCTGGTTTTTTTGACCCACCCCAACTACATGGCTGAGGTCATTTAACTTGACGGGAGAGTTGTGGTGGAAAAAAACATTTATGCTAAATTTCTTTCGCTAAGATTGCTTTCCCGGTTTTTGTCTTGGCGTTTCCCATTGATCGTTCTGGCCGCAATTGTTCTGGGCAGTTGTAGCGGTGGTGGCGGAGGCGGGGGTAGTCAAACATCTTCCACACCTACAAATTCTGTCACCGCAGTTGTTAATCAGGGCGGAGGAGCGGTCACGTTGACAGACGGGACGACTGTGACGTTTGACGCAGGTATGATTAAAGACGGAACGAGCGTAACTGTTAGTTCGACAGCGCCAGCCGCTGATCCAACTCAGGAGGTACAGCCCCTATCGTCAACAGTTGTAATAGATGTGCCACCAGATTCCCTGCTTGCTTCTGTACCTGCTGATTCAGTAATAACCATTGAATTTCCATTAATGGGTAACACGACTCAAAACTCGGTGGCTGGCTTTTCTAAAGCTACTGCTGCTGGCATTCTTAGTGGTGCCGCGACTAAAATTATTCAGGTGGTTACCAAAAATATTAATGGGAAAACCTTAACTTACTATGGTCAGTTGGTTGGGATATCGTTAGGCAAAGCTACCGTCTCCATCGGAAGCAAAATAACTTGGGCAGGCAGCAGCATTGCTAATATCACCATACAGGCCATGGATGCCATCCAATGCACACAGCAAAGCACAAGCCTCTACCAAGTAGATTTTTCCACCAACGGCGAACCTAATTTTAGTACCAACATTCTACGTAATGGAAAACCTCCTTTGATACTGGTACATGGCTGGCAGGAGTGGAGAGTTATCTTATCAGCAGTACCCGGTACAGCAACCCTCAATTTGAATTGCAGCGAACCATACAAAAGCACATGGCAAACATTCCTGCAAGAATTCTCTCTTGATCCAGCCATTTCGGACAAATTTCAAGTATTCAGCCTAGCGTATAACACAAGTTTTCCAATTTTTGGGAATGCCGGTTTTGGGAATGCCGAAAGCAGTGACATTGATTTCGCAAATGTCATTCGAGAGCGGTTCGGACAGGAAGCGGTGTATGTTGTCGCCCATTCGTCAGGTGGCCTTGTGGCAAGGTCTGCACTCGTTACTCATGGAGCTAACATTAAAGGGCTTGTTACACTGGCTACCCCTCATCATGGCTCTCCGCTAGCCAGTCAAGAGGGTGACGCCTTGTTCTCGCTCGGGAACACTCCGCTACATCTCTTAATTGATTATGTTATCGGGGGACAGGGTGTGTGGGACATTGCATGGGATAATTTCGATGGCCTTCTTCAGCCACCTTACCGTGGTAGAGACAATCAGGAAGGAAACAATTTTTTGCGTGACCTTAACACACAGGATAGTTATCTTGAAAGATATGTAGTGTTTGCAGGTGCCAATAACGAGATGCTTGGTACAGATATTGGAGAGAAAATTAAAGAAGATTTGGGTTACGACAATGATATAGTCGTACCTGTGACGAGTGCGCTTCTATACACCAGCAGCAATACTCCAGATTCGCGCCTGAAGCTACAGAAACGTTTCGACAATCTCTCACATCACAGCATCAAAAATGATGTTGTAGTTTTGTCGGAGACGCGGGCTGCTCTGTTAGATTTTTTGAATGACACCACTTTACCTTCTATTCCAGCCGGTCTTACAGTCACCGCCCTCTCTTCCAGTCAGATAAACCTGTCGTGGAATACCTCTACGGATGATGTGGGAGTGGCAGGATACAAAATTTACAGGGGTGGGAGTTTCATCACTAGCCAGACTGCCCTTTCCTACAACAACACTGGTCTCAGTGCATCTACTCAATATTGCTACACTATCTCCGCCTATGATATTGCTACACTATCTCCGCCTATGATGCGGTCGGAAACGAATCACCGCAAAGCGGCCAGCAATGCGCTACCACGCCAGCAGCCAATTCGACCGACATGACTCTCCCGCAAATAGCAGTTACTGCCCCTGCGGCAAGCGGCTCGACCCTTTATGTCAATAGCAGCCCTTTGAATATCGGCGGCACAGCTTCGGACAATGTCGGAGTAACGCAAGTAACCTGGGTAAATGACGCTGGTGGCAGCGGGAATGCAAGCGGAACGACATCGTGGTCAGCGAGTGTGCCGCTGCAAAGCGGATGGAACACAATTACGGTCAAAGCAGCTGATGCGGCAGGCAATACAAACCTTGCCAATTTGATTGTCAATTATAGCGCCACAACGACAGACAGCACCCCGCCTACAGTTGGCGCATTTAGTGTAAACCCCTCCACAAATACGTTGGGTCAATCCTTTACCATCAGCTACACAGTTTCTGATAGCGGAGGATCAGGACTTAAACAGATAGGTTTATGGCGCGCTAATGTCAACGGCGCATCTAATGATTCCAGTTGGGCTCAAATTGGCAACGCGGCTCCCCTGTCCGGTAATGGCCCCTACAGTGGCACCTTTACTGATACGCCACCTGCGGTTGGTAATTATTGGTATGGTATTCACGTCATTGATAATGCCAACCCCACCGCAGTAGTACATGAACCAACACCGCTGCCTGTTACGGTCACTGCGACAAATTCCTGTACTGAAGCAGAATCAAATGATTCTTCTTACTATGCGAATCCGCTAACACTAAACGTGGGTTGTACAGGAAAGATTTCTACCAGCACCGACAAGGATTGGTTCGATATTTATGTTAATAGTGGAACGACCATAACCTTCAATTTACAAGTGCCTGCTGGCCTCGATTATGATATGGCGTTATATGGCCCGACTAATACCAATTCATCACAACATTGGCTGAAAGATGGTAACCTTTATGGGGCTGGGCAGCCGGAAACCATTACATATACGACCACGGCTACGGGATATTTTGCTATACAGATTTATGGATATGCCGGGGCATCTTCCTCAAGTAGTACTTATACCGTTACAGGAACCAAGTAAGAGAAATTACGCCTGGGCAATTTGCAGCCAAACGACGAAGGCGAAACCTTGAAGCTAAGCAGCGTCCCGCCGCTTGTCATGAAGATATTCCTCGATAGATGCGGCAAGAAACGCACCGCATCATTCGCGCGATACGCGGACTGCCTGAACGATGCGGTTCAAGTATCATCCCATATTGCTGTCATGTGCCTCTGTCGTGTGTATTGCTCACTAACAGCTTCGCATGTATGATGTACAGTATATTGCACAATATATTGTAATAAACACAGGAGAGACATCATGGGAATTTCTGTACGTGACGTGGTGGCATTTTCTCAGGCGCGCGCCAATCTTTCTGAGTTGGCTGAACAGGTCAAGGCCGGGGCGGAGAAGATCATTACCAAGAACGGCGAAAGTTATGTCGCGCTCATTGACGCTGATCGGCTTGATTATTACCATCGCTTGGAGCGTGAACGTATTCATCTGCTGTTAATTGATGAAGTCCGCACGGGATTGGACGACGTGGCGATGGGCCGGGTGAAAAATGCGCGCCAAGCCATTCAGAAGCTTAAAAATAGGCGGGCAATCTAACGGGCATGGCGATGAGGCTACCCTCGATAATAAAGCTCGCTGTCCGTCCCCCACCCCAGCCCTCCCCCAGAGGGAGAGGGGGCGAACGGATCGCTACGCGAGATTCACTTTAATCATAGGCAGTCGTGGCAAGGAAAATTACTGTCAAACTGACCGCCAACTTCGAGCGCAATCTCGAAGCGATTGAGTCGTTTCTGGTCGAGGCGAATGCTCCCCAAGTTTATGACCATCTGCTAGATGATCTGGCCGATACGTTGATCCCTAACCTTGAATATTTCCCTGCGATGGGTCGGCCCTTTCTTGAGCGACCTGTGTGTTCTGTGGAAGTGGCTAATGCGCTTGCGCAGTTAAAGAAAAAATTGCGTGGCAGTGAACTGCGCGAATACCTTTTCCTTGATTATCTGGTGCTGTATGCAAAGTTTGGCGAATTTATTTATTTGCTGTCAGTAAAACATCACCGTCAACTCTCGTTCGATTTTCAATCTCTCTGGCCGGAAAATTGATGTCGCTCTGTTTGGATATTAAAAAAATTAAAAACATCAAAGGTGATCTGAAAAATTAGCACAGCATTCGCATCAACGACCAGTGGCGCGTGTGCTTTGTATGGCGTGAGGATGGCGCGCATCACGTCGAAATTGTGGACTATCATTAGGAGCTGATTATGACTAAATTGCTTGACGAAATTCACCCCGGCGAAATCCTGCAAGAGGATTTTATGAAGCCCATGGGGATTAACGCGCGCAAGCTTGCAGCCGACATTGACGTGTCGCCAAGTCGCATTAGTGAGCTGGTGCATGGTCAGCGCCCGATCACTGCCGATACGGCACTGCGCTTGGGTTTGTACTTCGCCATGGAGCCGCGCTTCTGGATGAATCTGCAAGCCGAATACGATATGCGGATAGCTACGCGCAATCTGCAAGAAAAGATTGCGCGCCGTATCCGGGTTTTTCACCAAGCTGCAGCTTGAGAGCAAACCCAGCAACTCTGTAAACATGTATCTCGGTTTCGATTTTGGCACTTCCGCTGCACGCGCTTGGGTAATCGATGAAGCAGCAGCCGTGGTCCACACCGACCAGGTTAATTTCCCTGTTACACAAACACCTGCCGATTGGCGCGAGGCGCTGCATATCCTGCTCCGACGTTTGCCCGCCGTTGTAGCGGCTCACTTGCAAGGCATAGCCATCGCGGCTACTTCAGCTACGGTATTGTTATGTGATGAAGAACTGGAGCCTTCCTCCCCTGCCCTGCTGTACTCCGATAATCGTGCTCATGAAGAAGCAAAACAACTACAGCAACTTGCTCCGCCTGGCCACATCGTAGGCAGTGCAACTTCAGGATTAGCCAAATTTCTGTGGTTAACCCGGCATGCTGGCCCGGCCCATGCTGTGCATTTTCTGCATCAGGCCGATTGGCTGGCTGCATTACTAACTGGCAATGGAGGAATCAGTGACTACAACAATGCGCTTAAGACCGGCTATGATGCGGAACGCTTGTGCTGGCCGGAGTGGATACAGAGTTTGGCGCATGGACATCTATTGCCGCAAGTAGTCGCGCCCGGCGTAGCGTTGGCACTCGTCCGCCCCACCATAGCCCAGCATTTCAGACTCAACCCGGCTTGCATGGTCTATGCTGGCACCACCGACAGCATCGCTGCGTTCATGGCTGCCAGAGTCCATCAACCCGGCATGGCCGTTACTTCACTGGGCAGCACACTGGTGCTGAAGTTGCTGTCAAAGCACCGCGTGGAAGCAGCACAATATGGTGTGTACAGTCACCGCTACGGTGATTTATGGCTGGCCGGGGGTGCTTCCAATAGCGGAGGGAATGTATTACGCTACTACTTTAACGATGCGCAACTGGCTGAACTCAGCTTGCATATAGATGCCGCACAAGATAGCCCATTTGATTATTATCCTTTGTTGCGCCCAGGAGAACGCTTTCCGGTGAATGATCCTGCGCTGGCACCACGTCTCTCGCCGCGCCCTGAAAATGATGTCCAGTTTTTACAGGGTATGTTGTACAGCATGAGCCGTATTGAGGCAGCAGGCTATGCCCGCTTGGCCGAACTTGGAGCCACCCCGCTGGTTGCCGTCGCCACCAGT
>JAUSKS010000081.1 GCA_030646595.1 Gallionellaceae bacterium
CGCGAGATCGGGCTGCGCAAGGCCGTCGGCGCACGCAGGAATGACATCCTGCTGCAATTTCTGCTGGAAGCGATCATCATTTCCGTGGCCGGTTGTTTAATCGGTGTTATGGTCGGTGTGGGTGGAGCGCTGGCAGTCCACAAGATCAGCGGCATGGAAGTACTAGTGACGATGACTTCCATCGTTACGGCTTTTGTTGTTGCGGCGGTAGTTGGAATTTTCTTCGGCTGGTATCCCGCGCGCAAGGCGTCGTTGCTCAGGCCGATTGATGCGTTGCGGTATCAGTAGGTAGTTATCGCAGGAAAATCACGACGCCCCTTTTTAATGGTAAAGCTGGAATAGAATCCCCAATGGGGATATACTATTTCCATGAAACAACAAGACCTTCTTCGGCTCACCATGCAGCAAACCCGGCAAACCCGCGCCCAGCTAGCGGCGGAGCTGGGAGTTTCCAAGCGGGCGCTGGATAAATGGTTGCTGCCGGAAACATCTGGGGATTTTCGTCACATGCCAGAAACGGCATTGCGTCTGCTGGCCAGCCATTTCGGGGTACGCAAGTCTGTCGATCTTTCTCTGCCCTATGATTGGCCCAACCCGGCCATGGCCGACGACACGCTGATTCAGGCTGTCCTGCGCCGCGCCCGTTTTGCCGATCTGGTTCGGGTGTGTATGGATTACAGCCTGCCTGTGGTGCAGGCTCAATTGCCGCGCGCACTGGCGTCTGTGCCCGAAGCTGAGCGACCTGTACTTTCTCGTATTCTCTTGCGTATGCTACGGAGCATTCAAATTGCTTACTCAGAACGATCTGCAGCTTAAGAAAATTCTGCCTGCCACGCGCAAGGTCATCACCAAACTAGCATCACAGGATGCGCTGGCAGGGTTCTGCCTGGTTGGCGGCACGGCACTGGCCTTGCAAGCCGGGCATCGTCGAAGTCTGGATGTGGATTTGGCTTGCTTTACTGATACCCTCGACAAGAATGGTTTATTCCGCACCATGCGTAATCTCGGTGCGGAACTGATCACGCCCCAGTCGGCAATATCTGCGGCCAGGATCAACGGTTTTGATCTGCTGTCTCGTGTGCAAGATTACGTGCTGGATGGAGTAAAAGTGCAATATTTCGCTGACCCGTCCGGGCAGCGCTACGCCTCTGGCAGGCAAGCAGTCAAGGGTTGGACTTTTGGATTGATGGATACTGCAACTTTGTTTGCCATGAAAAGCGCGTTGCTACTCAATCGTGCAAAATCGCGTGATTATTTTGACCTGATGTGGTTTTGTCAGCACGGCAAAACGCTGCAAGACATTATTCAGGCGGCCCAAGCGGCAGATGATGGGCCAGATGCCTCTACTATAGTAGAACATAAACTACTGGGGATTTTCCCCCTCGATGCTGACGACGAAGGCTTGGATCCGGTGGGAGTAAGTGTCTCTATTGCAGATCTTTATGCTTTTTTCGAGGCTCAGATACAAATACGCGAGGTACAGCAGGCACGGAAAATTCTAGATCAAGGCAAGTGATTGTAAAAACAATTCCTCATTCCATATACATCCCACCATTCACATGCAGGGTTGCGCCGGTGATATAAGCTGCGCCGGGGCCAGCCAGAAAAACCACGGCGGCGGCCACGTCTGCCACTTTCCCCAAGCGCCGCAAAGGCACATGCTCTATCAACTGATCACGTTGTTCCTGCGTTAATGCCTCGGTCATGTCGGTCTCTACAAAACCGGGGGCAACGCAATTAACGGTGATGTTGCGACTGCCAATTTCGCGTGCCAAAGATTTGCTGAAGCCTGTGATACCTGCCTTGGAAGCTGCGTAATTGGCTTGTCCAGGGTTACCCATGCTACCAATCACCGAAGAAATATTGATGATGCGACCATGGCGCGCTTTCATCATGCCGCGTAGAACAGCCCGGCTGAGACGAAATACGGATTTTAAATTCGTGGCAATAGTATCGTCCCATTCTTCGTCGCTCATGCGCGCCAATAAATTGTCGCGTGCGATACCAGCATTGTTCACCAGAATGGAAACTTCGCCATACTGTTTGCGGATAGCCGCCAGCACCTGATCAATTTGTGCGCCGTCATTGACATTCATCATCATGCCACTGCCTGTGATTCCTGCGGCTTGCAAATAGTCACTGATTGCCTGTGCTCCTGCCTCAGTAGTGGCAGTGCCAATCACAATCGCGCCCTGTTTGCCCAGTTCCAGCGCAATGCCCTGCCCGATGCCACGGGTGGCACCGGTTATCCATGCAATTTGTCCCTGCAAACTCATTTCGTCCTCTCTGACTTTTAGGATAAAGCGGCCAGGGCAGATTTTATTGCCCCGCCATCATTCAACGCCCAGGCCTGCTGCCGCGTGTCTATGCGTTTGTTCAGTCCAGCTAATATTTTTCCGGGTGCGCATTCCATATTATGAATGATGCCGTGATCGCCAAAATATTGCACGGTTTCCACCCAACGCACCGGCGAATATAATTGTCGTACCAGTGCATCTTTAATCGCAGCCGCATCGCTATAATTTTTTACATCGGCATTGTGCAGCACCGGAATGGCGGGTGCCTGCATGTCCACCCGATCCAGATATTTACGCAACATTTCTGCCGCACCGCGCAACAAACTGCAATGTGAAGGTACGCTCATTGGTAACATCAATGCACGTTTCGCGCCTCGAGCTTTGGCCAGTTCCATACCGCGCTCAACTGCGGCGCGGTTACCGGCAATCACTACTTGACCCGGTGAATTATAATTAACCGCCTCCAGCACTTCGCCCTGCGCAGCTTCCACGCACACAGCGCGTACCACATCATCATCCAGCCCCAAAATTGCAGCTATGCCACCCACGCCTTGTGGCACCGCTTGCTGCATGACCTCGGCACGATAACGCACTAGGGGCAGCGCATCAGCAAATTCAAGTGCGCCGCTGACCACCAGCGCCGTGTATTCACCCAGGCTATGGCCTGCCAGCAAGGTTGGCACAGGGCCGGGTAAGCCTTGCCAGGCGCGGTATACCGCTACGCCCGCAGTCAGCATAAGGGGCTGGGTATTCGTTGTGGCATTGAGGTCAGCATCGCTGCCCTCCCCTGCCAGTTGCCATAAATCCTGCTGCAAAATAGCAGAGGCTTCGGCAAAGGTATCGCGCACTACAGGGAAATCAGCATAACCATTCATAATGCCGCGTGACTGCGAACCTTG
>JAUSKS010000082.1 GCA_030646595.1 Gallionellaceae bacterium
CGACAGGCTCACCACGAACGGGTTAGATTATTATTGTTTCTTTCTGGAAATGGAATAACCAACAAGCGCACCATGACACTCTTCAAACTCATCCATCTGCTGGCCGTCCTGATCTGGGTCGGCGGCATGTTTTTCGCCCATCTGGTGCTGCGTCCCGCAGCCGTGGAAGCGCTTCAGCCACCTGAACGCCTGAGGTTATGGAATGCGGTATTGCGCCGCTTCTTCAACTGGGTGTGGGCTGCCATTTGCGTAATATTGGTTACGGGCTTTTATCTGATCTACCAGTACGGCGGCATTGCACATGTCGCACGCCATGTGCATATCATGCTGGTATCAGGGTTGGTGATGATGGTGATCTTTGTTTATGTTTTTTTCGCCTGCTATGTGCCGCTCAGTTTGCACGTCGCCAAGCAGCGCTGGAAAGAAGCAGAGGAACGGCTGGGCAAGATCCGCATACTGGTCGCGCTGAATCTGGCGTTGGGGTTGCTGACCTTGTTCGTGGCGACGATTGGTGCGGCGTTGCGCGTTATTTGAGCACTGGTTTGGCACCCCAAATCATTTGCGCATATTCATTGATGGTACGGTCGCTGGAGAATTTTCCCAAGCTGGCCACATTGAGAATGGCGCGGCGGGTCCATTGTTGCTGGTCACGATATAGCATTTCTACTCGTTCCTGCGCGGCTACATAGGCTTCATAGTCGGCCAGCAGCAGATAATTGTCTCCGCCATTGGTGAGATTGTCGACGATGGGCCGGAAGCGGTCAGCCTGTTCGGGCGAGAAATAACCTGTGGCGATCATGTCCAGCGCCCATCTCAGCTCGGTGTTGGCATGGTAGTAATTCCAGGGGTTATAACCCGCATTCTTCAGCGCGGTCACTTCCTGTGCGTTGAGTCCGAAGATGAAAAAGTTGTCTTCGCCCACTTCCTCCATGATTTCAATATTGGCGCCGTCGAGCGTACCGATGGTCAGCGCGCCGTTGAGGGCGAGTTTCATGTTGCCGGTGCCGGAGGCCTCGGTACCCGCCGTGGAGATTTGCTGCGACAGGTCTGCTGCCGGGATGATGATGCTGGCGGTGGAAACATCATAATTGGGGATGAAGGCCAGTTTTAACAGGCCGCGCACGGCTGGATCGTTGTTGACGATGTCGGCGATGCTGTTGGCGAGTTTGATGATGAGCTTGGCGGTTGCATAACCGGGCGCCGCCTTGCCGGAAATGATCACGGTGCGCGGCACGACATCCAGCGATGGATCGGAGCGGATGCGGTTATACAGCGTGACAACATGGAGCAGGTTGAGCAGCTGCCGCTTGTATTCGTGGATACGCTTGACCTGGACATCGAACAGACTGTCCGGGTTGATTTTGAGAGCCAGCCTGCTCATCACCAGTTCGGCCAGATGCTCCTTGTTGGCGCGCTTCACAGCGCGAAATTCGGTCTGGAAAGTACGTTCATCGGCGAGGCTTGCCAACCGGCGGAGCTGCGACAGATCGGTAATCCAGTCTTTGCCGATGCGATCGCTAATCAGGCCGGCCAGCCCCGGGTTGGCCTGGTTCAGCCACAGGCGCGGGGTGATGCCGTTGGTGATATTGGTGAGTTTGTCAGGATAGAAGCGGTGGAAATCGGCAAAGATAGTGGTTTTCATCAATTCGGAATGGAGCTGCGCCACACCGTTGACATGATGGCTGCCGACGATGGCCAGGTGCGCCATGCGCACGTGGCGGCCCTGCGTTTCGTCGATGATGGACATGCGCTTGAGCAGTTCGCTGTCGCCGGGGAAGCAGTGCATGACACACTTCAGGAAACGATGGTTGATCTCGTAAATGATTTGCAGATGGCGCGGCAGCACCGCTTCGAATAGCATCACCGGCCAGGTTTCCAGGGCTTCCGGCATGAGCGTGTGGTTGGTGTAGGCAAAGGTGTTGGTGGTGATCCGCCAGGCGTGATCCCATTCCAGGTGATGGATATCCACCAGCAGGCGCATCAATTCCGGGATCGCGATGGAGGGGTGGGTGTCATTGAGCTGGATCGCCACCTTGTCCGGCAGTTCGTCGAAGGTTTCATGGTGCTTGTGGAAGCGATACAGGATGTCCTGCAACGATGCGCTGACGAAGAAATACTGCTGCTTGAGGCGCAGTTCCTTGCCCATGTCGGTGGTGTCGTCCGGGTAAAGCACCTTGGACAGGTTCTCCGATTCGTTCTTGTCCGCCACCGCCTTGATGTAGTTGCCCTCGTTGAAATACTTGAGGTCAAAATCGCGCGAGGCCTTGGCCGACCACAGGCGCATATTGTTGACAGTGTTGAGGCCATAGCCCGGAACTAGCGTGTCGTAAGCCATCGCCATGACATCTTCGGTGTCTATCCAGTGGTGATGCAGGCTGCCGTGTTCGTTGGCGTATTGCACCACATGGCCGTGAAACTTCACCGGATAAAGCACTTCCGGGCGCGGGAACTCCCACGGATTGCCATAGCGCAGCCAGTTGTCCGGGTGCTCCACTTGCCAGCCGTCCTCGATTCTCTGGTTGAACATGCCATATTCGTAACGGATACCCATGCCGTAGCCGGGCAGCCCGATGGTTGCCATGGAATCGAGGAAGCAGGCGGCCAGCCGTCCCAGGCCGCCATTGCCAAGCGCGGCATCGAATTCCAGTTCCGTTACCTTGTCCAGATTGACACCGGCTTCGATGCAGGCCTGGCGCACCTCATCGAGGAAGCCGACGTTGAGCACGCTGTTTATCAGGCTGCGCCCGATGAGAAATTCCATGGAGAGGTAATACACCCGCTTGGTGTCATTGTGGTAGTAGCGGCGCATGGTATCCATCCAGCGCTCGATCAGGCGGTCGCGCACCACTCCCGCGAGAGTGAAAAACCAGTCACGGTCGGTGGCGGTAATGGGATCCTTGCCGACGGCAAAAATGAGGTGATTAGTCAGTGACTGCCTGACCGAATCCAGGCTGAGATTGAGCGGTTCATGCAGGGCATTTTTCGGCACTTTGGGCATGGATTCCTCCTCTGTGAATGGCAGTATAGACGCGGTTTTGGCAAATGCACAGCCTATTTTGTATTCATGAATTAAAGCGCATAATTCCGCAAGGTCATTACGGCAGGCTATACGGCACGGCGTGTAGCGCCGCGCAGCTTACGTTATATCTTCGGGGGATTTATGCGGCTGCCGGGAGCATGCACGACAAATTTGCTCTGGTTGCCAACCCACTGATTTACGGTTGAAGACAAGACTAACAGAACTTTGAATCTTATGATTTATTTGATAATTTTGCATCGATTTACAGGAGAAAAATATATATGGCCAATTTGCTCGAACAACTGAAATCCATGACCACCATCGTGGCCGACACTGGGGATATCGAGGCGATCCGGCGTCATCACCCACAGGATGCCACCACCAACCCCTCCCTGCTGTTCAAGGCGGCATCGTTGCCCGAGTATGCACCTCTCATCGAAGATTCGATTGCTTGGGCCAAAGCACAAAGTGCTAATTCTGAACAACAGGTGCACGATGCGCTGGACAAGCTGGCGGTGGAAGTCGGGCTGGAAGTGCTAAAAATTGTACCCGGACGCATCTCTACCGAAGTGGATGCACGACTCTCATTCGATACGGAGGC
>JAUSKS010000087.1 GCA_030646595.1 Gallionellaceae bacterium
TACGCCCGGCGCTAAACCACGCTACGACACGGTGCTCAAGCTGCTTCATGCGCTCGGCGTCAAGCTCTCCGCTTCTCCCGTTCACTCATGAGCAACTTGCCATTTCCCATCGCAATGCCCAACCCGACATTCAACCCGGACTCCGCAAAAGCGCGGAGCCGGTTAATTCACGTTAGCAACCACAGGAGAAAGTTCATGCACCCAAACACACTACGTTTTTTTCTTTCGGTTTTATTGGGTCTCATGCTATCAACTAATTTAAGAGCCTCAGGTCTCTCCGAATGGCCAAACTTTGAGGGTGCTTTTCGTAGCGGTGCAAACACGATGGATGTATCCCGCCCTAAGGTTGGAGTGACGATTGGAATGAAGTTTGGTGAGAAAAATAAACTGAATGGATGTTAAACGGATTGCCGCTTGGGACCTCGGCATCTCGATCTAACATGACATGCCCCCAAGAAGGTAGTTGCGCCAGTATGCTTACAGTCTTTGGCATAGCTGCAGTTGTAAGTGTCGTTCTACTCTCAAATATTTCTAAGAGTCGGAAGCAATGATTGGGATTCAGATTAGATCAGGAAGCGTACAATATTGGCACAGGCGATTCATGCTTGAACCTCCAAAATTACATTATCGAATACACTCATAGCCCATGATACCCAAAGACTTCCACATTGGCCTTGAATTTTGGTGCAGCAGGAAACGCTGGCGCTGCACGGACGTCGGCTCTCGCGTTGTCATCGCCATTTCGCTGGAGGCACACGAAGTCGTCAGCTCGGAGCGAGACCCAAATGATCCAACCAAACGAATTGAGCGGCGCTATATGTCAAGTGATCCCATATGGCTAGATGGGCCGCCATACGGTATTGTTGAACATGTATTCGATGAGGACTCTCTCGAAATTTGTTCACTCACTCCCGATGAGTGAATGTTCGCGCTCATCTTAAATAGAGAGCTGAATTAGCGAAGAGGATGGAATTATGCCTAAACTATTTATTACGTTGGCCCTACTTGCCGTTAGTTACACGCTTTATGCGGGAGAAGAAAAATGGGAGGGAAAATATGGTTCTGCTGACCAGGCTTGTCGGGCTAAGGTTGAGGAAGGTGGCACCTCTGCTTTTCAGCATAGTCATGCGGAAGTTCATGGCGACGTGGCTCGTTGCTATATAAAACCTAAAGACAGCGATAACAAAACTCCGCCCGACTATGTGACGGCAGTATATCTGCTGGAAAAACCTGAGGCTGAGGAATCTGCAGAAGGTGAACAACCAGCGAATAGCGATTCCGACGTTTCAAAAACAGCGGAAGACGGGTCCGCGGCACAGCAGGCTGATATTTGCCAGCAAGTCATTAGTACCTTTAATGAAACCCTCGCTAACGAATTACCACCAAGCAAAACCAACGGCGCAACTATTGCTGTCGGCGTAATCACTACAGCAGATGCTATACAGAGCTGGGTTGCAGCAGCCAGTTCAATCATTGGTGCGGGGGGTAATTTTACGGTATCGGTTATCGGTAAACCCTCAACCAGCAAATATGACTACTATGCCCAAGGCGTCCGCCTCAACGAAGCGTCGAATGTGCGTGCTTGCAATACCAATCAACAATTTGTCTATCCGAATAATCCCGCCAGACCGCTGCAAGGTCACGCCGAATCCAAAATTATTGAGGATTGGTTTAAAAGCGGTGCTTCCAGTAACAGTACTTTGTATTTAAAAATCGGCGGTGCGCAAACACAACCTTGCCCCAACTGTGGCAATTTGATTCAGTTCGTTAACAGTGGTGGTACAAATTGCCCGAAAATTAAATTGTGTCCTTGAGTGGTTGGTATCGCCCTGCCAAATTATCTTTAGTTAGGCCCTGACCATAAAGCGCACGACCTCTTGCAGCACAGGAAAGCAAGATGACCATTCATCACTATTGGCCAAGCTACCTGGTGTTGCCTGGTTGGAAAAAGGTGCGTGGCCGTTCACCCCCATTGTGGCTCATTCATCATTCAGGAGAAATGCTATGCAAACCAAAACTCAAAAAATTACGCCTTTCTTGTAATTTGACCATCAGACCGAACAGGCATACCAAATGTCGCAAAAAAATTTAGCTGACACGCTGGAGAAACCGCTGAAAGGCCGTGGTGCGGTGAACAATCCGGAAGGACGTTTTGAAACCATCCTGCGCGAAGCGGTAGATGACGGCTGGGATACGCCAGCACAGCCTGAAGATGCCAGCATCGAAGTTGCATTTAAAACCATCACCACGCAGGAAATCGCGCGCACTATCATCAGCCGCAATGATTCGCCTGACATCGGCTTCAGCCAGTCCATCAATCCCTATCGCGGCTGCGAGCATGGCTGCATTTACTGCTATGCCCGCCCCAGCCATGCTTACCTTAATCTGTCACCGGGGCTGGATTTTGAAACACGGTTATTTGCCAAGGCCAATGCTGCGGCCTTGCTACGCGCAGAGTTGGCCAAACCAGGTTACCGTTGTGAACCGATTGTGCTGGGTGCCAATACCGATCCCTATCAGCCCATTGAGCGTACCTGGAAAATTACCCGGCAAATTCTGGAAGTGCTGGCCGAATGCCAGCACCCGGTGTGCATCATCAGCAAGGCAGCCCTGGTAGAACGTGATCTTGATTTGCTGGCTGCGATGGCGGAAAAAAATCTGGTGCATGTGCATATTTCCATCACCACGCTGGATGCTACCCTGGCCCGTCACATGGAACCGCGTGCCGCTGCACCGGCACGGCGCCTAGCAACATTGCGCGCGCTCAGCGCAGCAGGTGTTCCGAATGGCGTGATGGTGGCACCCGTCATTCCCTTTCTGACCGATGCAGAAATGGAACATATCCTGGAAACTGCTCAAGAAGCAGGGGCAATCTCTGCGGGCTATGTGTTGATGCGGCTGCCGTATGAGCTTAAAGATTTATTTAAGGATTGGTTGCAAGCGCATTACCCCTTGAAAGCGGCACACGTCATGAGCCGGGTGCGGCAAATGCGCGAAGGAAAAGAAAATGATCCCAACTTTGGTTCGCGCATGCGCGGCTCCGGGTTGTTTGCAGAATTACTCGGCCAGCGCTTTCATAATGCCTGTGCCCGCCTGGGTTTCAATCCGCAACGCCAGGCCCTGTCTACTGCCCACTTCCGCCGACCTGAGCTGCATGGACAAATGAGCTTGTTTTAACCTAAAACCTACAGTTCAAGCCACAGAGATCACAGAGGACACAGAGAGGATGCAGGTTCCACACATTTTTAATGTTGGCCCAA